>NZ_JAMYOR010000002.1:0-237692 GCF_040319965.1 Mesorhizobium sp. M0830
CCTTTCCCGCTTTTGTGTCTGCTCCTCCCGCCCCCGCCCCTGGGCCTCGCTGGCCCCGTCCCTCCCCCCCGTTTTCGGTGTGGCCCCCCCCCCCCCGGCAGGCAGATGAGGTGCAGCGCGAACCTGTCGAGGCATGGCGCCGCCCCTCATCCGGCCCTATCGGGCCACCTTCTCCCCGTGAACGGGGAGAAGGAAGAAAAGGCGCTTACTTCTTGTTCTTCGCCAACCAGTCCTGCTGTTCCTTGGTCAGGAAGGCAGCCCATTGGTCGGCGACATCCTTGGCCGTCTTCTGGCCAAGAAGCACTTCCTGGAAGTTCTTGATCGCCACCTGGTCGACGAAGTTGCCGAGATTCTCCAGATGCGTCGGCGGCGTCACCATTTCATATTTGGAGCTGTCGCTCAGCTCCGTGAACCAGCCCTTGAACTGCTCGGTCTTGAAATGGGGATCCTGGTCGGCGCCGTTGTGGATCGGGACGACCCCGACTTCCTTGGCCCATTCCAGATTGTCCTTCGGCGACAAAAGCGTCGCCATCAGCTTCCAGGCGTCGTCCTTGTGCTGCGAGTTGGCAAACATCGCCCAGCCGGCATAGCCGAGTGTCGGATAAGACTTACCGCTCGGCCCGACCGGCAATGGCGCCACGGCGAAGTCGTCGGCGCTCATCTTGTCGGCAATGCCGAGCAGCGCGTCCGGATCCTGGTTGAGCATGGCGCAGGTGCCGGAATAGAAGCCGGTGACCGTTTCGTTGAAGCCCCAGCTCACCGAATCCTTCGGCGCCAGGCCGTCCTTGTACATGTCGGCCAGCATCTGCAGGCCCTTGACCGAACCTTCTTCGTTGATCGTCGAGGTGCCGTCCTCGTTGAAGTAGCCACCCTTGCCGGCGGCGATGTTCATGAACATGTGCATGCCGTTGAAGGCGCCCGGCCCGCCGCGCAGGCAGTAGCCGTACTTGCCCGGGATCGCGGAAATCTTCTTGGCATCGGCGATGAAATCATCGAGCGTCGCCGGCGGGCCATCGAGGCCGGCCTGCTTGAACAATTTCTTGTTCCAGAACAGCGCGTTCACATAGTAGCCGTAAGGGATCATGTACTGGGTGTTGTTGACGGTCGAGCCGAACTGTTTGGCACGGTCGCCGAGCGTCTTGGCGTCGTCCCATTTGGCCATGTAGGGCCCGAGATCCTCAAGCTGGGCATTGTTGGCATAGAGGCCCATCCAGCGTTCCGGCATTTCGACGATGTCAGGCGTATCGCCGGCCTGCACCATGGTCAGGAATTTCTCGAAGGCCTGGCCCCAGGGCAGCGAGATCAGCTCGACCTTGACGCCGGGATTGGCCGTCTCGAACTCGGCGATCTGCTTCTTCAGGAATTCGGTGCGCGGTGGGCTGGTGATGACTTCGACCATTTTCAGGGTCGAATCGGCCAAAGCGCTTCCGGCGGAAATCGCCAGTCCCGCAACGGTAGCAAGCATGACGGTCAGTTTTTTCATGTTCAAGACTCCCATTTTGAACCCGCATGTTATTTTCTGGCTTTTTCGAAGGCCTGGGCGACGTCAGCCCATAGATCCTCGACACTCTCCAATCCGACATTGAAGCGGATGGTTCGGGGGCTGACGCCGAAGCGCGCCATCGAATTCAGGCCCGGCGTCTGCTCCAGCGACGCCTTGGCCGGTACGACCAGGCTTTCATGCCCGCCCCAGCTGACGCCGATGCGGAAATATTTCAGCGCGTCGACGAAGATGGGAATGTCGATATCGTCCGTCACCTCGAAGGAGAACAATCCGGCATAGCCTGCCAGCGTCGCCTTGCCCGGATGGTTCGAATAGACGGGGTGATTGACCCGCTCGACATTGCCATGAGCCTTCAGCCGTTCGGCGATGGTCAGGCCACTCTTCATGTGATGCGGCAAGCGCAGCGGCAGTGTGCGCAGGCCGCGCAGCAGCAGCCAGGCCTCGAACGGCGACAGCTTGCCGCCGAGATAGGAATAGGTCTGCTCGTTGATGTGCTTGATATGAGCAGCGGAACCCGCCACCACGCCGGCCACGGTGTCGCTGTGGCCGCCGAGATATTTCGAGGCCGAGTGCAGCACCAGATCAACGCCATGCGTAATCGGTTTCTGGAACACCGGCGTCGCCCAGGAATTGTCGATCGTGGTGACGATGCCTTGCTCCTTGGCCAGCCGCGTCAGATGCGCGATGTCCTGCACCTCGAACATCATCGAGGTCGGGCTTTCCAGGTAGAGCAGCTTGGCGCCGGGAAGAGCTGCCGTGACCGCATCGGGGTCGGAACCGTCGACGTAATCGACCCTGATGTTGAGCCGCGGCAACAGCCGCTCGAACAGCCGATAGGCATCGCCATAGCAATTGCGCACCGCCACGATGCGCTCGCCGGCACCGACAAAGGCAAGCACCGTGGCGCTGATCGCTGCCATGCCGCTGGAAAAGCCGCGCGCCGCCTCGGCACCCTCGAGTGCGGCCACACGCGCCTCGAACTCCATCACCGTCGGATTGTCGCCGCGCGAATAGATCGGCTGCTTTCGTTTGCCGGCAAAAGTGTCGGCCATTTCGGCATAGTTGGCGAAGGTAAACAGCGAGGTTTGATAGATCGGCGGCACCACGGCACCCCCGGGGAACGGCTCGTCATGCGCCAGCAATGTCGCCGCCTCGGCAAGATAGTCGTGATCGAAACCGGATGGATGCTCGTTCATGTCTGGCTCGAAAGCTTGAGTTTGGCGGCACCGCGCTTCAAATCATCCTCGACGGTGGCGATCAGCTTGAGCGCCTCGGCACGGGCGCCCTGCGGGTCGCGGGCGGCGATGCGTTCATAGATGGTTCGGTGATAGGGAAAGCTGGCGTGGCCGAAATCACGAACGCCCAGCGGATGCTCCCAGAAGCGATGGAACAATTCATGCATGGCGGCGATGATCTGCTCGAACAGCGGATTGCCCGAGACCCGGTAGATCGCCTGGTGGAACTCCCAATCCTCTTCCGACGACATGCCTTCGCGCGTGCGGAACGCCTGCTCCATGATGTCGAGCTTGCGCGCGATCTCGGCGATATCGGTCTGGCTCGCACGTTCGGCGCAAAGGGCCGCGGCTTCCGCTTCCAGCGCCCGGCGGATCTCCAGTGTCTGCATCAGGCTGGTAAAATCATTGCCGCCCGCCAGCGTCAGCGGCATGTGCAACATGTCGGGTGAGACGGCCGCCTTGAGGTAAGTCCCGCTGCCTTGCCGGCGCTCGACGAGGCCGAGCCCTTCCCAGCGAGTCAGCGCCTCGCGCACCGTATTGCGGCTGACTTTCAGCCGCTCGGCCAGGATACGCTCGGTCGGAAGTCTCTCGCCGGGCTGCAAGGCCTCGGCGCGAACAAATCCCACCAACGCCTTCAGCACGGCGTCATCGCGCGCCGTCGTCTGAATGGGTGGCAGGCTGTTCTGGTCCACACTCCCTCCAAGTGGTCCAATGGTCCAACCAATTTCTGCATAGATGAAAGATCCTGTCAATCGATTGTCAGGACATCCGTCCGTTTTCATGCTGTTGACGGTTGAGACAATCCGTTTCAGCAGGTCGTGCCAGCCAGTTCCAGCCTTCTGCTAATCCACAGCGGCAGGCGTCACTCCCGCTTTGCGCACCTTGGTTCGGGCGGTTTTACGGGAGCCGGGTCTTGCCGCAAGCCCCTTGTGCGCCATATGTATGAAATGGAGGGGTACCCCGATGTTCGGTTGCCACGAAAAAGCTTGTCGCGCCATCCATAGCGACTAAGGAACGGCCGTCGCCGCGCCAAGACAGTACCAGATCTTCACACGCAAAAAAGCAGAGCCCCGTCTTTGGTACGGAGCTCTGCTGTTCTTTTGGAAGGAAGGGGGCCGGACGGCGTTTGGCAGCGGTACGAGGAGGCCACTATGTGCCAGCGCCGGCCGGCCGACCCCACGGACCCAGGAGATGCGGCGGACCTGAGCATCATGGGGTATTCCTGGAGATCGGAGCCGGTTGTCTATCCTCGTGCCGACTTCGTCTTGGCCTTCACACTTGCGCAAGAGCTTATGAAAATCAACAGTTTCTTAACCAAGGCTCGCGAATCGCTTGGATTAAGGTAAACGGGTAACCCTGTCGGCTTGACTGGATAATTGGGGCTGAACCGGTTATGCCGCCTTGGCAACGACTCGGTTGCGGCCGCCGCTCTTGGCTTCGTAGAGCGCGACGTCGGCACGCTTCATCAGCGCCGCCACCGTATCTACCCCCTTCAGCACCGACGACACGCCGACGCTGACGGTGACTTCGATCTTCGTGCCGTCCTGGCCGATGGCAAAAGGCGCTTGGGCGATTTCGGCGCGAATGCGTTCGGCCACCTTCTCGGCCACCGCGCCTTCGGTGTCCGGCATCACCACGACGAACTCCTCGCCGCCAAAGCGGCAGGCAAGGTCGATACCCCTGACATTCTTGCGCAGCCGTCGCGCAAATTCCCGCAACACCTCGTCGCCGCCGTCATGGCCGTGCGTGTCGTTGATCGCTTTGAAGCGGTCGAGGTCGGTGATCATCACCGACAGCGGCCGGCGCCGCGCCACGGCGCGATCGAACAATGTCTGCAGATGGCTGTCGAGATAGCGGCGGTTGTGCAGCCCGGTCAGCCCGTCGGTCACCGCCATTTCGATGGTCTGGGTGACGCTGGCGCGCAGCTGGTCGTTGTAGCGCTTGCGGCGCACCTGGGTACGCAGCCGTGCCGTCAACTCCTGCTGGTCGATCGGCCGCATCAGATAGTCGTTGATGCCGAGCTCGAGGCCGCGGATGATGCGTTCCTCCTCGCCCTCCTCCGCCAGCAGGATGATCGGCACAAAGCGAGTGCGGTCCAGCGAGCGCAATTGCGAACACAGTCTCAGCGGATCGAAATCGGCGAACGCCGTCGAGATCATCACGCATTCATAGGACGTCTCGGCAGCCTGGAAGAAGCCGGCATGCGGATCACTGGAGATGTCGAGGTCGGCACGGTCGCGCAGCATTTTCTGGATGCGCTCGACGGATGTTTTGCGCTCGTCGATCAAAAGCACTTTCGGCATCGTGTCTTCGGCTGCGAAATTGCGGCTCAAGAGTTCTTCGATGCCGATGTTGCGCGTCGTCGAGGCGCGCAGCCGCAACTCGTCGGTCAGCGATTTCAGCCGGACAAGGCTCTTGACGCGCGTCATCAGCTGCAGATCGTTGACCGGCTTGGTCAGGAAGTCGTCGGCGCCGGCTTCGAGCCCGCGCACCCGGTCGGAAACCTGGTCGAGCGCTGTGATCATCACCACCGGAATATGCGATGTCGCCGGATCGCTCTTCAGCCGCCGGCAGACCTCGAAGCCGTCCATATCCGGCATCATCACGTCGAGCAGCACGACATCGACCTTGCCGTTCTCGCAGGTCTCAATCGCATCCGGCCCGTTGCTGGCGGTCAGCACCTCGAAATATTCGGCCAGCAGCCGGACTTCCAGCAGCCGAACATTGGCAGGGATGTCGTCGACGACGAGGATCCGTGCAGTCATTTCACAAAGCTCCGGCTCGGCTGAAAAGGTACATCACGCATCGCCCAAATAGGATTTGATGGTTTCGATAAAACGCGGCACCGAGATCGGCTTCGAAATATAAGCCTCGCAGCCACCCTGGCGGATGCGTTCCTCGTCGCCCTTCATCGCGAAGGCGGTCACCGCGATGACCGGGATGACGTGCAACTCGTCATCCTCCTTCAGCCATTTCGTCACTTCCAGCCCCGACACTTCAGGCAGCTGGATATCCATCAGGATGAGGTCCGGCCGGTGCTGGCGCGCCAGGTCGAGCGCTTCCAGACCGTTTCGGGTGCGCACGGTCTCGTAACCGCTTGCCTCGATGAGGTCCCGAAAGAGCTTCATGTTGAGCTCATTGTCCTCGACGATCATGACCTTCTTCGGCATCGATATCCCGTCCCGGTCGTCCTTCCGCTCAAAGGCGACCGTCATGCGCCCACGTCCAGACGCACCAAACCCTGCTTCACTTTACGGCAATATCATTGACGAAACGGAAATCCGCGGCTGGAAAACTGCGCAAATTCCACCCCGTCCTCGCGCGTCCAAAGGGCGCGCCACGCTCTAATGGCTTGCCGCAAGCAACTCTTGCCATTACTGCGGGAGAGACTCATTCCACACCGAAGGTAGTGATGGCAAACGCAGCGTCAATGCGTGAAGAGGCGGAAACCATTGCCGTGAAGGCCCTGGGCTTTGTCGCCTCCGATCCGGAATTGCTGCCGCGCTTTCTGGCGATCACCGGCATCGAGGCGCATTCGATCCGTCAGGCTGCCAGCGAGCCGGGATTCCTGGCCGGTGTCCTGCAGTTCATTCTTGCCCATGAGCCGACGCTGATGCGCTTTGCCGAGGAAACCGGCACGCCGCCGGCTGCCGTAGGCAAGGCCTTGCGGGCGCTGCCGCTAGGTGACGACAACCACGAGCATTCCATATGAGCGATGATCCTGAAACCGCGCGTCAGATCGAGGAACTGATGGCTGACGACCGCCCGCTGCTGGTGCTTGATGTCGACGACGTGTTGCTCGAATTCATCCGCCCGTTTCCGAATTTTCTCAGGGCGCGCGGCTATGATCTTACGCTGGCCTCCTTCCAGCTGACCGGAAACATCGCCGAAACGGCGAGCGGCCGCCTGATCGAACAGCCCGAAGTCACCGCACTTCTGGGCGATTTCTTCGACGCGCAGGCCGACTGGCAGAGTATCACGGAAGGTGCTGCGGAAGCCTTGGCAGAACTCGGCGACCGCGCGCAAATCATCTTGCTTACGGCTATGCCGCATAGGCACCGGGCCGTGCGCCGCGCCCATCTCGATGCCCTCGGGGTGAGCTATCCCCTTCTGACCACGGAAATGGCAAAGGGGCCGGCGGTGGCCAAGCTTCGCGGCAAAGGGGGCCGGCCGGTCGTCTTCGTCGACGATCAGCCGCGCAACCTGGCGTCGGTACAGAATGCCGTCGCCGATGCCGAGCTGTTTCACTTGATGGCTGACAATTCGCTGCGCGCATTCCTGCCGCCAGTCCCGGACGACGTCATCGTCGTACAGGATTGGCATGAAGCCGCCCCAAGGATCACGAGCGCGCTGGGGCTCTAAAGCCCCCGGCCCCTCATGGATTCAGTTTCGCTCCTGCCCCGCCGCTGTCGTCTCCGCTGTCATCGTTCCCGCCGTCACCATCATCCACGCTGTCGTCGACCGCCGGATCGGCAGGCTTCAGCATGACGCCGTTGACGGTAACCGAACCATCGGCCTTGGCGTTGACGACCCATTCCAGCCGGCCGTCGGGCAGCGCCTTGCCAAAACCCTTCGCCATGAGCGCAACCGGCACATATTGCGCCACCTCCGGCTCCGACTTTGCCGCCTCCTGCAAACCTTCGATCATCTTGTCGAAGCCGGTGACATCGACCGTCACGTTTCCTTCGGGCTTTTCGCCGGGGAACGTCATCTCGCCTTCCAGCGCGATCTCCGTGTCTTTGTTCTTCACGGTGCTGTGGCCGAGCACGACCTTCGGCGTCTTGGCCATGAAGTCGGCTTTGAGCTGCTCGCCGAATTCAGGCGACAGCGGCGGATCCCGATTAAGATCAAAGGCTTCGATTGTCTTCTTCGCCATGGTGTCGAGATCGATATTGGCGCCGCCGAAGTTCAGATCGATATCGGTGGGCAGCAGCGCGACGCTCCAGCTCGGCAGAAGCTGCTGCGGCACGGTTAGCCCCGATGCCTTGATGCCATAGGTGATTTTGCCGCTCTGGGCGACGCCGTCGGTGCCGAACACGGTGGAGAGCTGGGTGGCGCCGAAATTGCCGACCGGGCTTTCCACCACGAAATCCTTGAAGCCGTAGGTTCCCTCCACACGGTCCCAAAGCGGCAATGCCGCGCGCAGAAGCGATTTGAGTTGCGCCTGGTTGGCCTTCAGCGTTGCCTCGTTCTCATTGGCCACGGCAAATGCCAGGAGATCAAGCAGCGGCTTTGTCCGCACACCCTTGCCGCTGGCTTCGACCGACAGTTCCGGCGACCTGAGGGTGACCGGGAATTTCAGCCCGCTCTCGGGATCGTCGAAATTGAGCGCCTCGACAAAACTCGACACCTTTTGCGAGCTTGTGAAATCGATGCCGCCGGTCGCGGACTTGCTCGCGGCAATAGTCGCGGTGCCGGCGCCGGTGCTGGCTTCGATGTGCTGCTTGGTATCCTTCGATGCCATCGTCATGCCGGCGATGGAGCTGGTGCCGCTGGTAAAAGCCGCCAGATTGGGATCGTAGACGCCCGTCCCCTTGCCGTCCTTGATGGAAAGCTGCGTGCTTTGCAGCCCCTCGGGCCCGTTGAACTCGAAGGATGCGTTTTGCGAAAAGTCCATCGAGACATCCCAGGACCCATCGCTGCGCGGCTTGACCATGAGCGCATAGGGCGCGAAGTCGAATTTCACCAGCTTCTGGTCCGGAAACGATGCGGCAAGTGCCTTGAAATCAAACAGGATCTTGTAGGCATCACCTTCGAGCGAAACCTTCACAATGCCTTTGTCGATCGCCTGTTTGCCAACATAGCGGGACAAGTCGCCGGACAATTGCTTCGCACCCTGACTGTCGACGGTCTGACCGAAAGCAGGCGCACTCAACGCAAGAAGGAACACGAATGGCAGGGCACGGTTCACGTGAATTCTCCGTTTTGGCGTAATGCATGTCACCCAGAAGTGCGCCCCGGTTTCGGGAGAATGACATGCATCAAACAAACAACCTAAAGCGCATGCGCTTTAGAAGAAACGCTTTATTCGTCTGGTATGAAATTACCGTCACGACCGCAAGGCGGGATCAACTACAACGCTGCCAAGCAGAATGCCTCGATCAAAGCACGAGCCGCATCAATGGCCGGCCCACCTTACGTTCCACAAGCCTTTCGAAGCCGGCCTTCTCGAACACCCGCGACGAGCCGACGAACAGGCCAATCGAACGCGAATCGCGAGACAGGTCCATCGGGCAGGCCTCGACCAGCCGGGCGCCATTCCGGCGGGCGAAATCAATGCCGCCTTCGACCAGGCGATGCGTCATACCCCTGCCGCGCGCCTTGCTGCGGATGAAGAAGCAGGAGATGGCCCACACGGCCGGATCCATGGCGTCGGCGGGATCGACCGGCGCCGACCCCCTGCCCTGATTGTTCCATTCGGGCACGTCGGCGCGCGGTCCGATCTGCATCCAGCCGACCGCCTGACCATCCTCGAATGCCAGCAGACCCGGCGGCGGGCCGGCTTCGATGCGCGCCTTGATGTGATCCTTGTTGCGCTCCCGGCTGCTTTCGCGGCGCATTGCCGGCGCCATGCGGAAATGCGTGCACCAGCATCCGTAGCAGGCACCCTGCTTGCCGAAGAGGTCCTCGAAATCCGCCCATAGCGCGGGCGTCAACGGCGCTATGGTCGTGCTCATGCGTTCTCCCCAGACCACCCTTGTCGCTGGTCTTGCGCTGTCGTAATATTGCGTTTGTTCTCTGTATGTTCCCACAAATGGCGGCTCCTGTCAACAATCCCGACCACGGTTTTTGCCGCGACTGCCTGACATTTCAGCGCAGCGAGGCGCGCCGTTGCGAGCGCTGTGGTAGTCCCAGGCTCGCGCGTCATCCCGAGCTTTACCGGCTGCATCTGGCCCATATCGATTGCGATGCTTTTTATGCGGCGATCGAAAAGCGCGACAATCCGGCGCTCAAGGACAAGCCGCTGATCATCGGCGGCGGCAAGCGCGGCGTCGTGTCCACCGCATGCTACATCGCCCGTATCCAGGGCGTGCGCTCGGCAATGCCGATGTTCAAGGCGCTCGAAGCCTGCCCCGAGGCGGTCGTCATCAGCCCCAACATGGAAAAATACGTGCGCGTCGGCCGCGAGGTGCGCGCCATGATGCAGGCGCTGACGCCGCTGGTCGAGCCGCTGTCGATCGACGAGGCGTTTCTCGACCTCGCCGGCACCGAGCGTCTGCACGGCCAGCCGCCGGCAGTAGTCTTGGCGCGCTTTGCGCTCGCAGTCGAGAAGGAGGTCGGCATCACCGTGTCGGCCGGCCTGTCCTATTGCAAGTTTCTCGCCAAGATAGCGTCCGACTTCCGCAAGCCGCGCGGCTTCTCGGTCATCGGCGAGGCCGAGGCGGTCGGCTTCCTGGCGGTGCAGCCGGTCACCATGATCTGGGGCGTCGGCAAGGCGTTCAACGCCACGCTGGAGCGCGACGGCATCCGCACCATCGGCCAGCTTCAGAAAATGGATCGTGGCGACCTGATGCGGCGTTACGGCACCATGGGCGACCGGCTCTACCGGCTTTCGCGTGGCGAGGACGTCCGTCGCGTCGATCCGGATCAGGACGCCAAGAGCGTATCGGCCGAAACCACCTTCGACACAGACATCGCGTCGCTGGAAGAGCTGGTCGCGGTGCTGAGAGGGCTTTCGGAAAAGGTTTCGGCACGGCTGAAGAAATCCGGCATCGCCGGGCGCACCGTGGTGCTGAAGCTGAAAACCCAGGATTTCAAGCTGCGCACGCGCAACCGCCAGCTCGGCGACCCGACCCGGCTCGCCGATCGCATCTTTCAAACCGGGGTAGAGCTTCTGCGAAAGGAAGCCGACGGCACGAAATACCGGCTGCTCGGGATAGGCGTCAGCGACCTCTCGGACGACGACAAGGCCGACCCGCCCGATCTGGTCGATGTCCAGTCGCGCAAGCGTGCCATGGCCGAAGGCGCCATCGACGCCCTGCGCGACAAGTTCGGCCGCAAGGCAGTGGAAACCGGCTACACATTCGGTAAAGGCCGCGATGCCCACCCGCCTGAGCCCCTTGAGGAGTGACGCTGCATATCGCCGTGTTGAAATTCAACTGCGCTGCAGGTCTATCCTGCTTGTCACTACGCTCTTGCCGGTTTTCGGATCGGTGTCGATGACAGTCAGCCGCATGCCGTTCTCGCCGCGTTTCTCGACCGTCATCTGTGCCCTTCGGTCACCATTGACCTCCTTGGCCCAGCGGATGCCGAGATTGATCGCGTTGCCGGAGCGGCTGCCGTTGAGTTGCGCCGGCCCGGTACGAGAACCGACATACGTGCCGCTATACTTGGCACCGCTGGCTTTCAGGTCCGCGCTGATGGCGCGCGTCACCACAATCAGTCCGCGGCAATTGCCGTCGAGCGACAACGAGGTCGACGTCGCGTTCGACTTGAAGTTACAGGACACATTGACCGTTGGCGTGTCTGTGGTCACCTTGACGATACCCTTGCCGGTAAAATCGCCATTGAACGACTGGAGAAATCTGGTCTCGTCGGCATGCGCGGCGCCTGCCGCAACCAACAGACATCCAGCAAGGCCGAATTGCGCGAATAATCTCATCGAAACTCTCCTTGACGATCTCGCAAAAGTGGGACAGTTCACGACACAGGCACGGTCGGCTACCCGGGCTCAACGCCCCTCGCCGTTTCAGGTTCCGCCTGTCTGACAACATCCGTCCGACTGGCCCAGAAGAATGCAGCGACTAGTGATTGCGGCAAAAGCTGCGGCCTGCGACACAGCCGGCATGGCACCTACCCCTTCGATTCCAAAGGCCGCGTTCTGGATGGCATTGTCGATCGCCTCGTTCCTGGCGATGTCGGTCGCCGGCCGCGCCACGACAGCCGAACTCAACGTCTTCCAGGTGCTGGAACTGCGCTCGGTGATCGGCTTTTTCATCCTTCTGCCGCTGGTGATGATGAGCGGCGGCTTTCCAGCCATGCGCACGCAACGCCCCGTCGCCCACCTCGCCCGCAATGTCATCCACTATACCGGCCAGGCGGCCTGGCTCTACGCGCTGACGCTGATCCCGCTGGCCGTGCTGATCTCGATCGAATTCACCACACCGATCTGGACGGCTATCCTGGCGGTGGCTTTTCTCGGCGAAAGGCTCTCGCGGCCAAAGCTTGCGGCGATCGTGCTGGGGCTGGTCGGCGTCATGATCATCGTGCGCCCCGGTGTCGGCTCGGTCGATCCGGGACATCTCGTCGTGCTCGGTGCCGCGGTCTGCTTCGGTATCTCCGTGGTCATGGTCAAGTCGCTGACGCGGACGGACAGCGTCGTGCGCATCATCTTCTGGATGCTGATCATCCAGTCGGTGGTCGGTCTGGTTCCGGCACTCTATGACTGGCGCAATCCGCCGCTGGAGCTGTGGCCATGGATCGTGCTGATCGCCTTCACCGGCATGTCGTCGCATTTTTGCATGGCGCGCGCACTTGGCTATGCCGATGCGACAGTCATCTCGCCGATGGATTTCCTGCGCGTGCCACTATCGGCGCTGATCGGCTGGCTGCTCTATAGCGAGCAGATCGACGCCTTCACCGCCGGCGGCGCGTTGTTGATCCTGATGGGCAATCTGCTCAATCTTCAGCGAAAAGCGCCGCAGCCGGCGGACATCGCCGCGTCTTAGCCCGATGCATTGGTCTGGCCTGGTGACGCCTCCGGTGAAGATCTTGGCTGCGCAAATTTATGCGCTGACCTGAGATTGTCGCCTTGCCGCCGCAGCGGCGGGGTGAGATGGTCCGGAGACGAAGAGCAAGAAAGTGCCAGCGTGAGATCGTGCAACGATGCGTGTCGTGATCGTCGCTATTTTATTGGTGTCGACGGTGCTGGCCACCAGCAAGGCGCAAGCCGAAGCGGCAACGCATCTTGACGTGCCGGACAATCTTACCGCTTCTGCCTTTGGTCCGAAGATCGTAGCCGACTATTCCGCGTCCATGCTGCATTATCGAACAAGCCTGAGCACGCATTTGCAGAATGGTCTTATCGGCGATTTCGTTTCCTCGATGCGCATCCCCTGGGCTTGGCGTTCAGACGATGGAAGCACGGTTCGGCGCATCGGCGATAGGCTGTTCCTGCTTACGCAGGGCGATTGCCTTAGCCGAATGTGCCAGGAGGTCTATTGCCAACAGACGGAGTGGCCGGTGTTCGACTGCCGCGATGGCCACAAGCGCAAGATGGCGGCTCCCGGCCCGTCGGACATCATTTTCGACGGTATCAGCTACAGTCAGATAGGCAGTCCGCAGTTCTGAGCGAATTGGGCCTCGACTGCGGCGGGATGGGCTCGCCGTCAATTGCCGTCATCGGATATCTTGAGGAGGTGCCGCCGGCATTACAGCGATATGCCGTGATCACACCAGCTCCACTTCGACCACGCCCGGAACAGCCCGCATCGCCGAGGCGATCTGTGGCGAGATCCGGTAGCGGTTCGGCAGCTCGATCTCGATTTCCCCCTCGCCTTCTTCCTTGATCAGCACGAAGCTGACTTGGCCCTCGCCCTTGACGATCAGTTGGCCGGCCAGCGTGTTGATCGGCGCGGCGTTGCGCACGAAGATGCGCAGTGCCTTCTGGACGCGGCTTGCCTCGTCCTCCAGCGATTGCACCGAGTTGATGCGCAAATTGACGCCTTCCGGCCTGTCCTCGGCCGCAACGGTGATGACGACGGAGCGGCCGGCCTCGAGCAGGTCGCGATACTGCGCCAGTCCTTCCGAAAATAGCACGGCTTCGTACTGGCCGGATGTATCGGAAAAGGCGATGACGCCCATCTTGTTGCCGGTGCGCGTCTTGCGCTCCTGCTTGGACGTCACCGTGCCGGCTAGACGCCCGGCGGCGGCACCACGCTTGACGGCCGCCGAAAATTCGGCCCACGTCTGCACCCGCATCTTCTGCAGGGCCGCCTTGTATTCGTCGAGCGGGTGCGCCGAGAGATAGAAGCCGACCACCTGGAATTCGCGGTGCAGCCGGTCGGCGGCAAGCCACGGTTCCGTCGTCGGCAGATTGAGTGCCTGCGACTGGGCGCCGAGCGAGGCGCCGAAAATGTCGTGCTGACCGGAAACCGCGTTCTGCTGCGCCAGCGATGCCAGCCCCATCATGCGTTCCACGCCTGCCATCATCGAGGCGCGATCATGGCCGAAGCAGTCGAGCGCGCCGGCCATGATCAAGCTTTCGAAGACGCGCTTGCCGACGATCTTGGGATCGACCCGCTCGCAGAAATCGGCGAGATTCTTGAACGGCTTTTCGCCACGCTGGGCAACGATGTGCTCGACCGCTGCGTCGCCGACGCCCTTGAGCGCTGCCAGCGAATAGTAGATCCGATTCTCACCGACCTCGAACGGACGAAAGCTCGATATTACCGACGGCGCCAGAACCTCGATGCCGAGGCGCAGCGCGTCCTGGCGGAAATCGGCGAGCTTGTCGGTGTTGCCCATGTCGAGCGTCATCGACGCCGCCAGGAACTCGACCGGATAATGCGCCTTGAGGTAGGCGGTCTGGTACGACACCACCGCGTAGGCGGCGGCGTGCGATTTGTTGAAACCATAGTCGGCGAACTTGGCCAGCAGGTCGAAAATGAAGTCGGCTTGCGGCTTGCCGACACCGCGCTCGACCGCGCCCGACACGAAGCGTTCGCGCTGCTTGTCCATCTCGGCGCGGATCTTCTTGCCCATGGCGCGGCGCAGCAAATCGGCTTCGCCGAGTGAGTAGCCGGCAAGCTCCTGCGCGATCTGCATCACCTGTTCCTGGTAGACGATGACGCCTTGCGTCTCTTTCACCAGATGGTCGATCTTGGGATGGATCGACGCCATCTCCTCCTCGCCATGCTTTCTGGCATTGTAGGTCGGGATGTTCTCCATCGGTCCCGGCCGGTAGAGCGCCACCAGCGCGATGATGTCCTCGATGCAGTCGGGCCGCATACCGATCAGCGCCTTGCGCATACCGGCACTTTCCACCTGGAACACGCCGACCACTTCGCCTCGCGACAGCATGGCGTAGGTCTCGGGATTATCGAGCGGGATCGTCGCCAGGTCGATCTCGATGCCGCGCCGGCGGATCAATTTCACTGCCGTTTCGAGTACGGTCAGTGTTTTCAGGCCGAGGAAGTCGAATTTCACCAGCCCGGCCTGCTCGACATATTTCATGTTGAACTGGGTAACCGGCATGTCCGAGCGCGGATCGCGGTACATCGGCACCAGTTCCGACAGCGGCCGGTCGCCGATGACGATGCCGGCTGCGTGGGTCGAGGCGTGACGGTAGAGGCCCTCCAGCTTCTGCGCCATGTCGAGCAGCGTCTGGACGATCGGCTCCCTTTCGGCCTCTTCGGCAAAGCGCGGCTCATTGGCGATGGCATCGGCGAGCTTGACCGGATTGGCCGGATTCTGCGGCACCATCTTCGAGAGCTTGTCGACCTGGCCATAGGGCATCTGCAGCACGCGACCGACGTCGCGCAGCACGGCGCGTGCCTGCAGCGTACCGAAGGTGATGATCTGGCCGACCTGGTCGCGGCCGTATTTCTGCTGGACGTAACGGATGACTTCCTCGCGGCGATCCTGGCAGAAGTCGATGTCGAAGTCGGGCATCGACACGCGGTCGGGGTTGAGGAAGCGTTCGAACAGCAGGGAAAAGCGCAACGGGTCGATGTCGGTGATGGTCGTCGAATAGGCGACCAGGGAACCTGCGCCCGAACCACGGCCCGGTCCGACCGGAATGCCCTGTGACTTGGCCCATTTGATGAAGTCGGCAACGATCAGGAAGTAGCCGGGAAACTTCATCTTGGTGATGATGCCAAGCTCGAAATTCAACCGATCGCGATATTGCTCGACCGTGTAGCCGGCAGTCGGGCCATGCGCGGCCAGCCGCGCGTCGAGCCCCTCATGCGCCTGACGGGCCAGTTCGTCGGCCTCCGCCTGCACGGCGGCATCATTGTCGGCGACATCGCCGCCGGTAAAGCGCGGCAGGATCGGGTTGCGGTTCCTGGGATAGTAGGAGCAGCGCAGTGCGATCTCGACGGTGTTGTCGATCGCTTCCGGCAGATCGGCGAACAGCCGCGCCATATCGGCCTGGCTGCGCAGGAAATTGTCCGGCGACAGGCGGCGGCGATTGTCGACAGCGACGACAGAGCCCTCGGCGATGGCGATCAGCGCATCATGGGCGTCATAATCGTCGCGCGCCAAGAAGAACGCCTCGTTGGTGGCGACCAGCGGCAATTCATGGGCATAGGCAAGATCGATCGAGGATTTCTCGATCGTCCGATCATAACCCGAAACCCGGTCCAGTTCGACATAGAGCCGGTCGCCGAACATCGACTTGAGGGTCAAGAGCCGTGTTTCGGCCAGATCGCGGCGATCTTCCTTGAGTGCGATGCCGATCGGTCCGCGCGGCCCGCCACTGAGGCAAATCAGCCCGTCACAATAGCCTTGCATCATTTCGGTGGTCAGGTGCACGGCCTCGCCCGGCGGCGTTTCGAGGTAGACGCGGCTGACCAGCCTGACCAGATTGGAATAGCCGGCCTCGGTCGCGGCAAGCAGGACGACCGGCCGCATGTCCGGCCCTTGCCGCCTGCGGTCGCGCTGGCCATCATTGCTTTCGCCGGAAAATGCGAGCGCAGCCTGGCAGCCGATGATCGGCTGGATACCGTCCTTCACTGCCTTCTGCGCGAATTCCAGCGCGCCGAACAGATTGTTGGTGTCGGTTACGGCAATGGCGGGTGCTCCGTCCTTGACCGCGTGAGCCACCACCGTGCCGATCTGTAAGGCGCCCTCCAGCAGCGAATAGGCCGAATGCACACGCAGATGGACAAAGGGCCGTGCGGGCGCCTCCGGCCGCGCCGCCGCAATCGCTGCTTCGCGCTTCAGGGGATCGCGGGGAAGTTTTTCGTCGGCCATGGTGCTGCGTGAAGGTCCTTGAGTCGATGGAGATGTATTGTCCGGGACCGCGCGCTGCCAGTCCAGCACAAACCACTGCTGATCACCGGCTGCCTGCCCGGCTAGTCTTACGCAAACTCCATGATCACCGCGTCCACCGCCAGGCTGTCGCCCGGCCTGGCGTTGAGTTTCGACACGACAAGGTCGCGTTCGGCACGCAGCACGTTTTCCATCTTCATCGCCTCGACCACCGCCAGCGTCTCGCCGGCCTTGACCTCCTGGCCCTCGGCAACGGCAATCGACACGACAAGGCCAGGCATCGGGCAAAGCAGCATTTTCGACGTGTCCGGCGCCATTTTTTCCGGCATCAGCCTTTCAAGCTCGGCGATGCGCGGCAGCATGGCGCGCGCGGTCACCGACATGCCCTTCCAGGCAATGCGAAAGCCGTTGGCAACAGGCCTGATCTGAGCAGTAACCTTGCGCTTACCGACCGTGCCGCGCCAGATCAGGTCGCCCGGCCGCCAGTCGGATGCGACGGTCAGCGCCTTGCCGCCCTCGATCGACAGATCGATTTCCAGCGGAATGGAAATCATGCCCTCGAGGATCGACGCCGACAGATAGTCGTCGCCGATCTTCACCACCCAGTCGCGCTTCAGCGCTCCCGAATGCGGCGCCAGCCGCCCGCCAAGCCGGTCGAGCCGGTCGCGGCGCAGCAGTTCAACCGCGGTCGCAATCGACGCCAGCACGGCTTTCTCGTCGTCGTTCGGCACGACGGGCGCAAAACCGTCGGGATATTCCTCCGATATGAAAGCGGTCGATATCAGCCCTTGCCGCCAGCGCGGATGCTGCATCAAGGCGGCAAGAAACGGAATGTTGTGCTCGATGCCGTCGACGACAAAGCTGTCGAGCGCTTCCGACATTGCATCGATAGCGGCGAGCCGCGTGGGCGCCCAGGTGCACAGCTTGGCGAGCATTGGATCGTAGAACATCGAGATTTCCGAGCCTTCGGTGACGCCGGTGTCGTTGCGGATGACGACATCGCCGAATTGTCCTTCCTCCGGCGGCCGATAACGTGTCAGCCGGCCGATCGAGGGCAGGAAATTGCGGTACGGGTCCTCGGCATAAAGCCGGCTTTCCACCGCCCAGCCATTCAACTTGATATCGCCTTGCTTCAGGCCAAGCCTTTCGCCGGCGGCAACGCGGATCATCTGCTCAACCAGATCGATGCCGGTGATCAGCTCGGTTACCGGGTGCTCGACCTGCAATCGTGTATTCATTTCAAGGAAATAGAAGTTCTTATCCTTGTCGACGATGAACTCGACCGTGCCGGCGCTCTGGTAGTCGACGGCCCTGGCCAGCGCCACCGACTGCTCGCCCATCGCCTTGCGCGTATTAGCATCTAGGAACGGCGACGGCGCCTCTTCGGCGACCTTCTGGTTGCGGCGCTGGATCGAGCATTCACGCTCGCCGAGATAGAGCGCGTTACCACGCGCGTCGGCCAGCACCTGGATTTCGATATGGCGTGGATCAACAATGAATTTCTCGATGAAGACGCGGTCATCGCCAAACGAGCCCTTGGCTTCCGAGCGCGCACGATCGAAGCCGTCGCGCACTTCCGCCTGGCTCCAGGCGATGCGCATGCCCTTGCCGCCGCCACCTGCCGAGGCCTTGATCATCACGGGATAGCCGATCTCGCCGGCGATCCTTTCGGCATGGTCGGCATTTTCGATGACGCCGAGCCAGCCGGGCACGGTGGAAACCTTGGCGGCGTTGGCGAACTTCTTCGATTCGATCTTGTCGCCCATCGCCTTGATCGCTTTGGCCTTCGGGCCGATGAAAACGATCCCTTCCGCTTCCAGCGCCTCGCAGAAAGCCGCCCGCTCGGACAGGAACCCGTAGCCGGGATGCACGGCCTGGGCGCCGGTCTCCTTGCAGGCGGCGATGATCTTTTCGGGGACGAGATAACTCTGCGCCGCGGGCGAAGGTCCGATATGCACCGCCTCGTCGGCCATTTCGACATGCACGGCATCGCGATCGGCGTCTGAATACACGGCAACCGTGGCGATGCCCATTTTGCGCGCCGTCCTGATGACGCGGCAGGCGATCTCGCCGCGATTGGCGATCAGGATTTTGGTGAACATGCGGAATGTCATCCCTCGGTCGGCTGTTCCTTTTATGGCCTGTGCTTGCAGGGTCAAGCCGACCATGCAAATCGCTGCCTTTCAATCGATTTGCGATTCCAATTCATCGCTGTGGCCCAGTCCAGGCATCAGCTTCCAGTTGATCGTGTCGACAAAACCTGAAACCTTGGAAAAAAATTCGTATTGGAGGACGCCTGATGAAAACCCGCGCCGCTGTCGCTGTCGCCGCCGGAAAGCCGCTGGAGATCATGGAGGTCGACCTCGATGGTCCGCGCGAGGGCGAGGTGCTGGTCGAGATCAAGGCGACCGGCATCTGCCACACCGACGAATTCACGCTGTCGGGTGCTGATCCCGAAGGCCTGTTCCCGGCCATTCTTGGCCATGAGGGCGCCGGCGTCGTCGTCGACGTTGGCAAGGGCGTCACCTCGGTCAAGAAGGGCGATCACGTCATCCCGCTCTACACGCCCGAATGCCGGCAGTGCCCGTCCTGCCTGTCGCGCAAGACCAATCTATGCACGGCGATCCGCGCCACGCAGGGCCAAGGGCTGATGCCCGATGGTTCGTCGCGCTTCTCGATCGGCAAGGACAAGATCTTCCACTATATGGGCTGCTCGACCTTCTCGAATTTCACTGTGCTGCCCGAGATCGCGCTGGCCAAGGTCAACCCGGACGCCCCCTTCGACAAGATCTGCTACATCGGCTGTGGCGTCACCACCGGCATTGGTGCTGTCATCAACACGGCCAAGGTCGAGATCGGCGCGACCGCCGTCGTCTTCGGCCTCGGAGGCATTGGCTTGAATGTCATCCAGGGCCTGAAGCTCGCCGGCGCCGACATGATCATCGGCGTCGATTTGAACAACGACAAGAAGGCGTGGGGCGAAAAATTCGGCATGACGCATTTCGTCAATCCGAAGGAGATCGACGGCGACATCGTCCCCCACCTCGTCAACATGACCAAGCGCGGAGCCGACCAGATCGGCGGCGCCGACTACACATTCGACTGCACCGGCAACACCAAGGTTATGCGCCAGGCCCTGGAAGCCTCGCACCGCGGCTGGGGCAAGTCCGTCGTCATCGGCGTCGCCGGCGCCGGCCAGGAGATCTCGACGCGGCCGTTCCAACTGGTCACCGGGCGGACCTGGATGGGCACTGCCTTTGGCGGCGCGCGCGGCCGCACCGACGTGCCGAAGATCGTCGACTGGTACATGGACGGCAAGATCCAGATCGACCCGATGATCACCCACACGCTGAAGCTTGAAGACATCAACAAGGGCTTTGACCTCATGCATGAGGGCAAGTCGATCCGGAGTGTGGTTGTTTACTGAAGAAGACCACAAGCCGCCGACCAATCGGCCTGCGACCTCTGTGGTTCACAACTGGGAGGAGAAAAACATGGCGGAGAAACTGCATCCGAAAATCGACAATGGCTTGCCCCGGGAAAGCGCAAGCTTTGCCGGCGGCACGCTGGTCTGCGCCTGCACCAGCAATCCGGTCAAGGTTAAGGTGAAGGGCCAGATCGCGCACAATCACGCCTGCGGCTGCACCAAATGCTGGAAGCCGGAAGGCGCCCTGTTCTCGGTCGTCGCCGTGGCAGGGACGGGCGACGTCACCGTGACCGAGAACGGCGACAAGCTCAAGGTGGTCGACCCATCAGCGCTGATCCAGCGTCATGCCTGCACCGGCTGCGGTGTGCACATGCACGGACCGGTCGAGCGCGACCACGCGTTCAAGGGCCTGTCCTTCATCCACCCCGAGCGTTTCGCCGAGGATGGCTGGTCACCTCCGGGCTTCACCGCTTTCGTCTCGTCGATCATCGAATCGGGTGTCGATCCGAAGCGAATGGAGGGCATTCGTGCCCAGTTGAAGGGCATCGGGCTGGAACCCTATGACTGCCTCAATCCCGGCCTGATGGACTATATCGCCACCTGGACCGCCAAGAAGTCCGGGGCCTTGCCGGCCTGACAGCTGTAAGATTTCAGCGACGGGGCCGGACACGTTTCCGGCCCCTGTCCATTTTGGAGAGACAATGCCGGCACCTGCCATTTACGTCGATGCAGACGCCTGCCCGGTCAAGGCCGAGGTCGAAAAGGTCGCCGAGCGCCATGGCGTCGTCGTCACCTACGTCTCCAATGGTGGCCTGCGGCCGTCGCGCGATCCGATGATCCGCAATGTCGTTGTCTCAAAGGGCGCCGATGCCGCCGACGACTGGATCGTCGACAACGCGAAATCCAACGACATCGTGATCACCGCGGACATTCCGCTCGCCGCTCGTGCGGTTGCCCTTGGCGCGCACGTGCTTGGGCCGACCGGACGTCCGTTCACGCCGGAAACGATCGGCATGGCGGTGGCGATGCGCGACCTCAAACAGCATCTGCGCGAGACCGGCGAGAGCAAGGGCTATAATGCCAGCTTTGCCCCACAGGACCGTTCGCGCTTTCTCGGCGAACTCGACCGCATCTTGCGGCGGGCGCTCAAATCCGTCACATCGGATTGATCCAAACGCCTTTCAGAGGCTGGGCCATGGCCACCGACACGTCAATGAAACCGCCGATGCACCGACATACGCAGTTTGTCATGGCATTCTGCGTGGGCGTGACCGCGCTGGCGATCGCGCTCTTGTCTGGCCTGCTGCCTGCCCATTCGATTTCGATCGGCGCCAACGCGTTCTTCGTCACCTATCTCGCACTGGTCCTGGCGCAGATGCCGCATCTGAAAGCAAGTTATCTCAGCCACAACGCTCGCGACGCGGACCTTCCGGTGCTGGGCATCTTTGTCATCACGCTCGCCGTCGTCGGCGTCGCCATTTTCCTGCTGTTCAACGCCCGCGGCACTGCGCTCGTCTGGCTTTTGATCACACTTGTTTCGGTGCCGCTTGGCTGGTTCACGATCCATGTGATGGCGGCACTGCACTACGCCCATGTCTACTGGATGGACGGCGATGCGTTCGATGCCGACGCCAAGAAGATCCCGGTCGGCGGGCTGCTGTTTCCGGGCGGCAAACGGCCGGAAGGCTGGGATTTCCTCTACTTCTCGGCGGTCATCGGCATGACCGCGCAAACCGCCGACACCAACATCACGACCTCGCATATGCGACGTGTCGTGCTTATCCATTCGATCCTTTCGTTCTTCTTCAATACGGTCATCGTCGCCGCCGCCGTCAATCTCGCCATCAACCTACGCTAATCGCAATAAATCCGTGATCGGATGAAACATCGCTATGGCTGACGACGTATCAGGAGAACAATAAGCGCGCTGGCCACGCCGCGAGGCCGGAGACGAGACAAGATGGAAACGATTGCCAGAAGCCAATCCACCACCGAACCGGACATCTCCGCTTCGAGCGACAAAACGCTGATCTACCGTCAGTCGCGCTGGACGCGGCTGACACATTGGCTCTGGGCCATCTCGCTGTTCTTCATGCTGCTGTCAGGCTTGCAGATCTTCAATGCCCGTCCGCAGCTCTACATCGGCAAGCAGTCGGGTTTTGGCTACAACAACACCATCTTCGCCATTGGCGCGGAAAATACCAACGCCGGTCCGCGCGGCTACACCGAAATCCTTGGGCGTCGCTTCGACACCACAGGCGTACTTGGCTGGTCGGGTCCGGCAGGCCAGGAGACGTCCCGCGCCTTTCCATCCTGGGCGACCATACCGTCTTACTATGACCTCGGCACCGCCCGCGTCGTCCACTTCTTCTTCGCCTGGATACTGACGACGACCTTGATCGTCTGGCTGGTTGCCAGCCTAGTCAATGGCCATATCAGGCGCGATCTCGCGCCACGCCTCGATGATCTCAAGCGCCTGCCGCGGGACATCGTCGACCACGCGAAGCTGAAATTCCATCATACCCGTGAATACAACACGTTGCAGAAGATGGCTTATGGCGGCGTGCTGTTCGTGCTCTTGCCGCTGATGATCGTCACCGGCCTGGCCATGTCGCCCAGCATGAATTCGGTGCTGCCGTTTCTCAACGATCTGCTCGGCGGACGGCAGACGGCGCGCACCATCCACTTCACCGTCATGGTGCTGCTGGTCGCATTCTTCATCGTTCACATCCTGATGATCCTGGCCGCCGGCCCGATAAACGAACTGCGTTCGATCATCACCGGCTGGTACCGCATCGACCCACCCGCACAGGACGACAAGACAACCGAGAGGAGTGCGTGACATGGCGAAGTTTGAGATAAGCCGCCGCAAATTCCTGACGGGTGCCAGTCTCGGTGCCTCCGGTATCATGCTGTCGGGCTGCGACGCCTTCGACAGCCAGCTAAGCGTTGGCAGTGGCTTGCGCAGTTTTCTCGAAAACGCCAATGACCTGACATACCGGGCACAGCGCCTGCTCGCGGGACGCGACGCGCTGGCGCCGGAATTCACCGAGGCCGACATCCGCCAGCCGCAGCGGCCGAATGGTGTGACTGCGCCGGACGACGATGTCTACAAGGGTCTGCTTGCCAACAACTTCGCCGACTGGCGGCTGGAAGTTTCAGGCCTGGTCGAAAAGCCGCTGTCGCTCAGCCGCGAGCAGTTGATGAACATGCCGAGCCGCACCCAGATCACCCGCCATGACTGCGTCGAAGGCTGGAGTTGCATCGCCAAATGGACCGGGACGCCGCTGTCGCTGGTGCTGGACCAGGCGGTGGTCAAGCCGCAGGCGCGCTACGCAATGTTCCATTGCCTCGACACGATCGACCGCAGCCTGTCGGGCGACATCAAATATTACGGCTCGATCGACCTGATCGATGCCCGTCACCCGCAGACGATCCTTGCCTATGGCGTGAACGGCAAGCCGCTGCCGGTTGAGAACGGCGCGCCGCTGCGCGTCCGTGTCGAGCGGCAGCTCGGCTATAAGATGCCAAAATATCTCTACAAGATCGAGTTGGTCGACGGCTTCGCCAGTATCGGCGGCGGTCGCGGCGGCTATTGGGAAGACAATGGCTACGACTGGTATGGCGGCATCTGACACCTGGGGAAATAATGCCCTGAGATCAGTGGTTTAATCCTCAGCACGTCAGGCAACCTTGTCGAGCAGCGGCCTGAGCGCCGGATGGATTTCCGGCGATGCCTGCTTGATCAGGGTAAGCAGGGCGCGTTCGTTCTCGTAGAGAGGCCGGTCCAGGCCGATATGTTCGACCAGCCAGCCGGCTTCGCCGGCATCGATCGTCTCGGCGCGGCGAGCAAGCGCCTCGGCCGCCCTGTTCTTGGCTTCCCAATCGGCCTCGATGTCATCAGGGGACCGATAGGCCTCCATGATGCCGGCGAGGCCGCCGGAGATCATGCGGCTGAAGAAACCGCCGATTTCCGGATCGGCGTGTTCGAGGAAGGTGTCACGGCGTAGTGCCACATCGCGCGTCGGCGCTTCATAACCGGCCGAGCACATGACGAAATTGGCGATCGCCTTGACGAACAGCTCGTTCCAGGACGGATCGTTGCTGGCATGGGCGGTGCGCTCGTTGATCTTGAACAGCACTTCTGCCTCGGCGCGCGTGACGGCAATGTTGCCGTCGCCACCGTGCGCATAGAGGATACGGCGCAGCAGTTCGACCTCCGCTTTGGCGATCAGCCCGGGAACCAGTGCGCCACCGAGCATAAGCGGCCCCTTGCCATCGATGACGGCGTGGGCGACCTGTTGCAGCGCATAGACACAAAGCTGGCCCGGCGACGATCTCGCCTCTTCCAGCACGTGCACCAGCAATTCGAGTTCGGTGCGGCTGTCGACCATGCCATCGCGCGAGATCGTGCGGATCAGCCAGTCGGCATTGTCCTGCGAGATATAGCCCGACGGCTTCTCCTGGTGGACGATGTAGTCGGTGACCGCCTCGATGAAGAAAAGCGGCCATTCCGGGCATTTGTCCTTCGCCGTGGCATCGAGCGCAAACAGCGCCTCGGCCTCGCCGCGCGTCACCACACCGTCGCCGAACACCTCGCGGCGCAACATCGTCACGTCCTCCGCGGCGATGCGGCTTTTCGAGGTCAGCCCCGCCACCGGCGCGCTCATGATCAATTCGCCCATTTGTCGTCCCCGTCCGCCGCCGTCCAATGCCGGCCCAAAGCGTCATGGCTGCCAAGATATCAGCAGTGTCTTGAAAAACCGGCAAACGGCGTGGTTAGCGAAGACTTGTCGGCCAATGCATGTCGCCCAAGGTGTGCCGCGGGCTTGAGAGAACGACATGCGTCAACAAAGCATCTAAAGCGCATCGCCAACGCGGCGCACTTTAGATGTCGCTGACAGGTGACAAGCCGTCGCGCACAAGCTATGGATGGCGCGTCGAGGACTCAGGGTCTGAGTCCTACCTGTTTGCGGGAGAGAGCAGCGAACGCTGCCGCCGAAGGGGAAATCGCCCGAAATCTCTCAGGCAAAAGAACCGTAGACGGGAAAGACACTCTGGAAAGTCGGGGCTTGCCCCCGCGCCGAAGGTGTAAGCGCCGCTGACAGAGTTCCGGCTGCGCAAGTCTCTCAGGCTTCAGACAGAGGGGCACGGACTGGTCGCCATTCGCGACCGATTGCGTGCGACTCTGGAGATGACATGACGGGCGACGACAGCAAACACCTTCCCCTCGAAGATATCCATGTGGCCGCTGGTGCGCGCTTTGGCGCCTTTGCCGGCTGGTCGATGCCGCTGACCTATCCGGCCGGCGTCATGAAGGAACACCTTCACACCCGCGAACAGGCCGGCCTGTTCGACATCTCGCATATGAAACTGTTCGAGGTCAGCGGGCCGGAGGCGGTTTCACTGCTCAATCGCGCCTGTCCGCTGGACGCTGGCGCTCTCGAAATCTCACAATCCAAACTGTCCTTCTTCCTCAACGAAGCAGGCGGCATTCTGGACGATCTGATCGTCACCAGGCTCGGCGATATCAGGTTCATGGTGGTCGCTAACGCCGGCAATGCCGTCGCCGACGAAAAGCATTTGCGTGCGCTTGCCGCGGATTTCGACGTCCGGGTCGAGGCGCTCGACCGCGTCTTCCTGGCCATCCAGGGTCCTGAAGCCTGGGCGGCCCTTTCCCGAGCCGGCATCGAGACCGGCTCGCTGCTGTTCATGCATGGTGTCGAACCGCGCAGGAACTGGTTCATGAGCCGCTCCGGCTATACCGGCGAGGACGGCTTCGAAATCGGGCTGCCGGAGGCCGATGCGCGCGATCTCGTTGCGAAGCTGCTTGGCGATGAACGCGTGCTGTGGATCGGGCTGGCCGCTCGCGACAGCCTGCGGCTGGAGGCAGGACTCTGCCTGCACGGCCAGGACATCACGCCCGAGAACGACCCGGCCAGCGCCGCACTGATGTGGGCGATCCCAAAGGAGGTTCGCGCTTCCGGCACTTTCATCGGCGCCGATGCGCTCCGCGCTGCCGTGGAACGGGGGCCCGCGCAGAAGCGCGTCGGGCTGAAGCCGGAAGGCCGCCAGCCGGTGCGCGCCGGTGCTGCGCTCTTTGACGCCGACGGCAAGCCCGCCGGCCATGTCACGTCGGGCGGGTTTGGCCCGTCAGCCGGCCATCCGGTCGCCATGGGCTATGTCATGGCACCCCTGGCCAAGCCCGGAACACGGGTTTTCGCCGATGTTCGCGGCACGAAGATCCCCGTCGATATCAGCTCCCTGCCCTTCACGCCGCATCGCTACCGCAAAGGATAATTTCAATGGCAAAGATCTATTTCACATCAGATCACGAATGGCTCCGCGTCGAGGGCGGCATCGCCACCGTCGGCATCACCGATTACGCGCAGGAACAACTCGGCGATCTCGTCTTCGTCGAACTGCCCGAAACCGGAAAGAAGCTGAGCAAGGGCGATACCGCCGTCGTCGTCGAATCCGTCAAGGCGGCTTCCGATGTCTATGCACCCGTCGACGGCGAGATCACCGAAGCCAACGCCACGCTGTCGTCGGATCCGTCGCTGGTCAACTCGGCGGCAACCGGGGCCGGCTGGCTGTGGAAGATGAAGCTCGCCGACGAAAGCCAGCTCGCCGGCCTCATGGACGAAGCCGCTTACAAAGCCCATATCGGCTGACATCAGGACTCGAAAGACATGACCGCAGCACCCTACCCCTTCTCGGCCCGCCATATCGGCCCCGGCCTCAACGACACCAGAGCGATGCTGGCCACTATCGGCGTGCCCTCCGTCGAGACGCTGATCAGCCAGTCGGTGCCGAGGTCGATCCGGCTCGACCGGCCGCTCGCTCTGCCGGCACCTGCAAGCGAGGCGGAGGCGCTGGCCGAGCTTTCGGCTGTCATGGCAGGGAATACGGTGCTGAAGAGCTTCATCGGCGCCGGCTACCACGGCGTTCATGTGCCGCCCGTGATCCAGCGCAACCTGTTCGAGAACCCGGCCTGGTATACGGCCTACACACCCTATCAGGCCGAGATCAGCCAGGGCCGTCTGGAAATGCTGTTCAACTTCCAGACGCTGGTCACCGAATTGACTGGTCTGCCGGTGGCATCGGCATCGCTGCTCGACGAAGCGACGGCGGTGGCTGAAGCCGTCGGCATCGCCTTGCGCCACCACCGCGACAAGCGCACCAAGATCGCATTTGCCGGCACGCCGCATCCGCAGACGCTGGACGTGGTGCGCACGCGCGCCGAGCCGCTCGGCATCGAGATCAATGGCGACACGATCGACGACAACACCGCCGCCCTGCTCGTCTCCTGGCCGGATACGTTTGGGGTCTATGGCGACCACAAGGCAGCGATCGACAAGGCGCGCGCCACTGGCGCCATCGTCGTCTTCATCGCCGACCCGCTCGGCCTGACGCTGACCGATGCGCCGGCCAAGCTTGGCGCCGACATTGCAGTCGGTCCGATGCAGCGCTTTGGCGTGCCGATGGGCTTTGGCGGTCCGCACGCCGCCTATTGCGCAGTCTCCGACAAGTTGACGCGGCTGATGCCCGGCCGCCTTGTCGGCCAGTCCACCGATAGCAAGGGCCGGCCCGGCTACCGGCTTGCCTTGCAGACACGCGAGCAGCATATCCGCCGCGACAAGGCGACTTCCAACATCTGCACTGCTCAGGCGCTGCTCGCCAACATGGCGACCGCTTACGCCATCTGGCACGGCCCCGTCGGGCTGCAGGCGATTGCCGGGCGCATCCATGCGCTGACCAACCGTCTCGCAAGCGGCCTCAATGCGGCAGGCGTGTCGGTGATCGGTGCGAGCCGTTTCGACACTGTGACCGTGAAGACCAAGGGCAAGGCGGCGCAGATCGCCACTGCGGCTGAAAAGACCGGCCGGCTGCTGCGCGTTATCGATGCCGACCATGTCGGCATCAGCTTCGACGAAACCTCGACCGATGCCGATCTCGACGCGATCGCGGCCCTGTTCGGCGCCAAGGCCGGCGCCTCCGCCGACCGCACGGTGCCGGGCAAGCCGCGCGGCAAGGAGTTTCTGACCCAACCTGTTTTCCATGAAAACAAGTCTGAAACCGAGATGATGCGCTTCCTGCGCAGACTGGCCGACAAGGATCTGGCGCTTGATCGCGCCATGATCCCGCTGGGCTCCTGCACCATGAAGCTCAACGCTGCCGCGGAGATGATGCCGGTGAGTTGGCCAAGCATCGCCAATTTGCATCCCTTCGCGCCGGCCGCGCACTCGGCCGGCTATCGCGCCATGATCACCGAACTGGAAGCCTGGCTGTCGGAGATCACCGGCTTCGACGCCGTCACCTTGCAGCCCAATGCCGGCAGCCAGGGCGAATATGCCGGCCTGCTCGCCATTCGCGGCTATCACCGCTCACGCGGCGACAATCACCGCACCGTCTGCCTGATCCCCTCGTCGGCGCATGGCACCAACCCGGCAAGTGCTGCGATGGCCGGCATGAGCGTCGTCGTCGTGCGCTGCACCGATGATGGCAACATCGACATGGACGACATGAAGGCCAAGGCGGCCGAGCACGCGCCAAATCTTGCCGCGCTGATGTTCACCTATCCCTCGACGCACGGTGTGTTCGAGGAAGGCGCGCGTGATCTCTGCGCGCTGATCCATGAGCATGGCGGCCAGGTCTATTTCGACGGCGCCAACCTCAATGCGCTGGTTGGGCTTGCCCGTCCAGGCGACATCGGCGCCGACGTCTGCCACATGAACCTGCATAAGACCTTCTGCATTCCGCATGGCGGCGGCGGGCCCGGCGTCGGCCCGATCGGCGTCAAGGCGCATCTGAAGCCGTATTTGCCGGGCCATGTCACCGAAGGCTCGGGCCATGCCGTTTCCGCTGCTCCCTTCGGCAGCGCCTCGATCCTGCCGATCACCTGGATGTATATCCGCATGATGGGCGCGTCGGGCCTCAAGCAAGCGACTGAAACGGCGATTTTGTCCGCCAACTATATCGCGACGCGGCTCGATGCGCATTTCCCGGTGCTCTACAAAGGCAGCCAGGGGCGCGTCGCGCATGAATGCATCCTCGACACCCGCGTGCTCAAGGACAGCGCCGGCATCAGTGTCGATGACATCGCCAAACGCTTGATCGACTATGGTTTTCACGCGCCGACCATGTCGTTCCCCGTCGCCGGCACGCTGATGGTGGAGCCAACCGAGTCCGAGCCCAAACGCGAACTCGACCGCTTCTGCGAGGCGATGATCGCCATTTCTGGCGAGGCAGCGAAAGTGGCCAGGGGCGAATGGCCTTTGACGGACAATCCGCTGGTCAACGCGCCGCACACCGCCGCCGAGGCGCTGGCCGGCCAGTGGACCCATCCCTATTCGCGCCTGGAAGCGGCCTATCCTGCCGGTGACGCCGATACGGCGGCCAAATACTGGCCGCCGGTGTCACGCATCGACAATGTCGCCGGCGACCGCAACCTGGTCTGCTCGTGCCCACCTCTGTCGGATTATCTGGGCGCGGCGGAATAATTAAGCGGAGCGCAAGGCCGGCTCGACCGGGTCGGCCTTGCCTAGTGCCGCCCCACCGATGACGCAATTTCGACCGGCGCGCTTGGCGGAATAGAGCGCCGCGTCGGCTTCGGCAAGCACGTCATCGAGGGTGCGGCCGCTTACCTCGCCAAAGCCGAGGCCGCCGCTGACCGTGCTGCGCAACTTGCCGAGTTGGGTGGCGACGATCTCGGTGCCGAACGCCACACAGATCTTGCTGGCGAGGTCATGGGCCTTCTCTTCCGTCATTCGCGACATGACGACAGCGAATTCCTCGCCACCCAGGCGAAAGGCGTCGACGCCGGTCCTGGCATATCTCTTGATCACCGCGGCGAAGCGGCACAGGACCTGGTCCCCTACCGGGTGACCATAGACATCGTTCGTCCGCTTGAAGTGATCGAGGTCGAACATGACGACGGACATGAACGGACCGAAACTCCGCTCGCCGTAGAGTGACTTCAACGCCCGGCGGTTCATCAATCCCGTCAGCGGGTCGGTCATGGTCTCGGCCTTCAGCTCGATCTGCGCCTGCAGATGGTGGAGCGAGAGCGTCAAGGCACCGAGCCCGGTCATGCAGGCCACGGCCACGACGGAATTCAGCCGTTCGGCCCAGTTGTCGGGCGCGACCGCGAGCGTCCATTGCCCTTTGGTCAGCAGAACCACGCCGCAAAGCGCAAACGAAACCGCGCAGGTGCCGCTCAGGAACGAAACCACAAGCAGGATCCGGCGATCATGGCTGCCGTTGATCCAGAACATGGCGCCGATCGCCGACAGCAGCGCCGTCACCATGGTGTAGGTGACGATGAAGCCGACGCCGTCAAGGCCCAGAAAGGTGACGGCGGCGCAGACAGCCATGGCGGCAAGCGCCGGCGCAACGGCACGTCTGTAGCCGGGCACGCCCAGATATTGCATGGCCGACACGCAAATAATCAGGAAACCCAGGCTGAGCAACGCAAGCACGATCTGGCAAAGCAGTGGATCGGGATCCTTGGTGTATTGCCAGAACAGGACCACATGCGCGACGAGCACCAGAATGCCGCACGCCACCGTCAGCACGAAGCCTGCCTTGGGCGCGGTGAACCAGATCGCAAACATGGTGACGCTAAGGCAGATGCCCGACAGCGCGGCTGCGAGCAGGAGCGAACTGAAGTCCAGCATATCGGGCGAAGGCCTCTCGAGCGTCGGCGGGTTGCGCTGTATTCTAGGTTAGCCGCAGCTCTCAGACATGGTTTTCAGCCGATCTTTCGACGCAACCTGCCGATAGGGTTTACAAAGCGTCGATGCCTTATGTCCCGAAACCGGACCCCTACAGCAATTCCAGGAAAAGTGTGAAACGGTTTTCCCGGGAAAAGCGTATAGCGCTTTCCCTCGGGAATTGCGTCAAGACAAGGAGTAGGAAGCAACGACCAGATCAACCCTTGTTCAGCAAGGCCAGATTGGCGTTGACGACCGTGGCATCGGTCATGCCCGCCTTCGCTTCGAGCAGCAACGCCTTGGCCATCTTGCGATTGCCGCGCAGCAGTTGCGAATAGCCCATGTTGTTGACGATCTGTGGCTTACGGCCGGCGACTTTCAAAAGCTGGCCGTAGGCGCGATCGGCGAAGTCGAAGCGGCCGAGTTCATCATAGGAAGCGGCGAGCCCCATCCAGGCCTCCGCATCGTCCGCCTTCAACTCGACGGCCTTGCGGAAGTGCTTTTCGGCGAGGCCGTAATTGGCGTCACGAAACTGCGCCTTGCCTTGCGCCAGATCGGAGGTGTCGATGTCCTTTGCCACCGGTTGGATAGCGGTGGTCTTGGTGGTGTCGACGCCACCCGTCGTGCAGCCAGACATCATCAAGACGGCCGCCATGGCGGCCATTGCCGTGAAGTTATTGCGACGCATGCCCCTGCCTCATCGCCCGATTTGCCGGGTCGTTCTCCAGGAAACAAACTACATTAGCGGCAATTAAACTTCGGTGCCAAAATGCCGCTAAAATTTGGTTTCGAGCACACCAGCCATTAACCACCCAGGCATAAGTGGAAGGCTTCACGGCTCCAAGGCTTTGAGCCCCTCGGGAAACTGGTAGCGACTGCCGTCATAGCGCAGCCGGTAGGTGCGCTTCACGGACTTGCCGGGATGAGACTGGCACTCACCATTCTCATCGGCGGACCAATTGTCCATATCCACCCGCTCGACCACGGTGATGTCGTGATAGCCATGGTGGCTTGCCGGGCTCATCGCCAGGCTGACCTGGCTCGACTGAAAGGATCCCGCGCAACTGCCGTCGCCTTCGCCGCCAAAGCCGGCCACGTCGATGCCGTCGAGCACCAGGCGCAGGGCATCGCCGGCGAGGGCATAGAGCCGCAGGTCGGTTTCCCTGAAGGGGTTGGGCTGCGAACGGTTTGCCATTTCGATGCGCAGGCCGAAGGCGCCGACATTGGGCGCCAGCCTGTAGCGGCCGGTATCGAATTCGATCTTGCGGATGTCGATGGCATCATCGGTGATCAGCCCTGGCTGGAGCAAGCGCTGGCGCACCTCCAGGCTGTTCCTGTCGACGACCAGAAGCTCGATATCGCCGACATGCCCGTCGTCGCGGGACTGGGCGCTGTCGGTAAGCGGCACCGCGACCAAGAGCAGGTCGTCATGGGCGGGCCAGATTTTGCAGACCAGGCCAAATGGCGCATCGCTATCCGTCAGGGCGATGCTGATATGGGGTTCGAGCGTGAACGAGGCGCCGTCGGCGCTCTTTTGAGCCTTGGGATAGGCCTGCTGCACCAGTGCGGCGGCATCGCCGCAATCGTCGGCAAAGGCCAAGGCGGGCGACAAGCCGGCGCCGACAAGACCGAGAAAGAGGGTGCGCAGCAGAATTCGCATGGGCTTCTCACGTTGCGGCGTCGAGTTCGGTAGAGTAACCGGTGGTCAGCCCCTCGCTAGGGCTCCCGTGAGCACTCGCTAGTGCGCCGTCATTTTGACGATGACTGGAATGGCTGCAATCATCAACACCACCGGCAGGATGCACACCACCACCGGAACCGACATCTTGGCCGGCAACGCATGTGCCTTTTCCTCGGCCAGCGACATGCGCTTGTGGCGCATGTCGTCGGAAAAGACGCGCAGCGCCCCAGACAGACTGGTGCCGAGTTCCTTGGACTGTTGCAGCAGCGTCGCGAAGGAACGCACCTCGTCCAGGCTGAGGCGATCGGCGAGTGCCTTCAGCGCATCGTCAAGGCTGCGCCCGGCCCGCAGTTCCAGCGACACCAGCTGCAGGTTTTGGCTAAGCGCGGGGTAGGTCTTGGCGAGTTCCTTCGAGACGCGCTCGATGCCGGCCTCCATGCTCATGCCGGCATCCGAGCAGACGATCATCAGGTCCATGAAATCGGGAAAGCCGTTGCGGTACTCACGCCTGCGTTCCCGCACTTTCTGGCTCAGCACCAGGCCGGGCAGGAAATAGCCGGCCGCTCCTGACAGGATGACGAATGTCCAGCGGCTGGCCATCGTCGCGTCGGGGCTGGCCATCCACCGGTTGAGCACGAACACGCCGATTGCCGTGCCGACCATCGCGGTGAACCGGATCAGGAAGAACATGCCGACAGCGCGCGGCTCCATATATCCCGCCTGGATAAGCTTCATGCGCAGCCGGGCGACATTTTCCGGATCGCTCTTGGCGTAGAATTCCTGCGCCCTCTTAACCGCCTTCTCGCGCACGACGCCGGTATTCTTCTTCTGCACCGGCTCGGGTTTCGCGGCCATGGGACCGTCATCGACCTTGAGCCGGCGCTTGACCTCGTTGCGATCGCCCTTCGCCGCCATCATCGGCCAGGCGAACGCGGCAGCACCCGCAGCCAGCAGCAGGATGGCCACCGGCATCAACGAGTTCGGCGCAAGCGAGGCGAGGAATTCGATAAAGCGCTGCATGTCAGAACTTGAAATTCGACATCTTGAACATCATCAGATTGCCGAGCATCAGCCAGGTGATCGAGCCCCCCATCAGGTACCATGTCTTTGGCACGTCCCAGACGTCGCGGTAGAAGCCCGGCATCAGCGCCATGATGGCGGTAAACAGCAATACCGGGACCGCCGTCAGGATGTAGGCCGACATCCGGCCCTCTGTCGCGATGGCGCGCACCTTGCGGCGCAGCTTGCCGCGCTCCCGGATCGTCGTCGCCAAGCCATCGAGGATCTCGCGCAGATTGCCGCCCGAACTGGTCTGGATCGAGACGGCGGTGACGAACAGCGGCAGATCCTCCTGACCGACCCGGTCGAAGAGCGAGTTCAGCGCCGACACCAGATCGGAGCCATAAGTCACTTCGTCGGCGATGACGCCGAATTCGGAGCCGATCGGGTCCGGCATCTCGCGCGCCACCATGGCGATCGCCACCGGCACCGGGTGGCCGGCCTTCAGACCACGCGTGATCAGCTCCAGTGCCTCCGGCAGCTGTACGCCGAATCGCTTCAGCCGCCGCTTGCGCTTGAAACGCAGCGTCAGCACCGGCAGAATCGGCACAAGCATCACAAACAGCACAAGCCCCATCAGCGGCGGCAAGCCGTACCAGATGGCGACCAAGGCCATGGCCATCGCCAGGCCGCAGGTAATCATCAGGAATTTCGGCACCGGCATGATCATGCCCGACTGGATTCGCAAAGCGCGGAACCGGTCCGGCGAAAACAGCGGCGTGCCCGCTTCAAGGCCGCGCTCCTTGCGCAGCTGGACGAGCACCTGCTCCTGGCTGATCTTGTTTTCCTGCAGTTTCATGCGCCGGTTGATGGCTGTGCGCTTATCGCTGCGGCCGGCATAAAGCAGGTAGCAGGCCTCGGCGATCAGGATGCCGGTCAGTGCTGCCGCGGCATAGACGACATAGATCGCGCTGATTCCGTCGAACACTTGGCTACTCCTGCGGCCGGCCGGGTTCGAAATATCGTCCGGGGAACTCGATGCCCATGGCCCGCAAATCCTCGAGGAATCGCGGCCGGATGCCGGTCGCCTCGTAGTGGCCGAGGATCCTGCCGTCGGCCTCCATGCCGGTGCGCACGAAGCGGAATATCTCCTGCATCTGGATGACGTCGCCTTCCATGCCGGTCACCTCGGCGACACTGGTCACCTTGCGCTTGCCGTCGGACAGGCGCGTGAGCTGGACGATCAGGTCGAGCGCGCTGGCGATCTGGCTGCGGATCGACTGTACCGTCATCGGCATGCCGGTCATGCCGAGCATCTGCTCAAGCCGCGAAATGGCGTCGCGCGGCGTGTTGGCATGGATGGTCGCCATTGAGCCTTCGTGGCCGGTGTTCATCGCCTGCAGCATGTCGAAGGCCTCCTCGCCGCGGCACTCGCCGAGGATGACGCGGTCGGGACGCATGCGCAGCGCGTTCTTGACCAGGTCGCGCTGCTTCAGCTCGCCATTTCCTTCGATGTTGGCAGGGCGTGTCTCCATCCGCGCGACATGCGGTTGCTGCAGCTGGAGTTCGGCCGCGTCCTCGATGGTGATCAGGCGCTCATCTTCCGGTATGAAGGCCGACAGCGCATTGAGCATGGTCGTCTTGCCGGTACCGGTGCCGCCCGAAATGATCGTCGTCTTGCGGGCATGCACGGCCGCTGCCAGCACTTCGGCCATGTTCTGTGTGATGGCGCCGAATTCGACCAGTTTGTGCAGGCCGAGCTTGTTCTTGGAGAATTTTCGGATCGAGACCAGCGGCCCGTCGACCGCAACCGGACGAATGGCCGCGTTGAAACGCGAGCCGTCCAGCATGCGTGCATCGACCATCGGCTGCGATTCGTCGACGCGACGCCCGACCGCGGCGACGATCTTGTTGACGATGCGCAAGAGATGCGCCTCATCCTTGAACGGAATGTGGACCGGCTGCAGCTTGCCCTTCTTTTCGACAAAACAGTTCAGGTGGCCGTTGATCAGGATGTCGTTGATGTCGGGGTCCTTGAGCAGTGGCTCGAGCGGACCGAGGCCGACCATCTCGTCGACGATGTCGTCAACCAGCGCGTCAAGCTCGACGGTGTTGATCGCCATGCGCTCCTGTTTGGTCTTTTCCGACACGAAATCATGCACTTGCCGGCGCATCTCATCCCTAGGCAAACGCTCCAGCGCGACAAGATTGATCTCCTCGAGCAGCAGCCTGTGGATACGCACGCGCGCATCGAGCACCTTGTTGGCATTCTTTGCTGGCGCTGCGTCCGGCTTGGCCGGCAACGCCTTTCGGCTCGTCGGAATGACGACAGCATGATGGGCGACGGGCGTCGGCTCAGGCGCGCGCTGCGGACGTGAATCGCGGTTCTGCAGGGTGGAAAAGCGGCTGGTCATCCGGCTTTCCTCTTCAGCAATCCACGGCCCATGCCAAACAGCGAGCGCGATTTTGCCCGGGTTGGGATTGCCTCCTCAGGCAGGATGATCTTCTTCAAATCATTGATGACATTGGCGTTCGGATCGATCTCGTGCAACGGCACGCCGCGATCGACCGCCTCGCGCACCAGCCGGTAGTTGTTGGCTATGCCGCCGACGAAATGCTCGCCCAGGATTTCCTGGACGTCCGCTTGCTTGATGCCGTTGTCGAACATCTTCTGTTCGAAACGGTTGACGATGACGTTTGGCTTCACTTCCTTCCCGGCGGTCTCGTAGACCGCCTGGATCAGCCGCTGCGTGTGGCGCAGGCACGGCACCGTCATTTCCGCGACGATGTAGAGCTTGTTGGAACCGAGCAGCACGGTCTCCGTCCATGGAAACCAGGTGCGCGGCATATCGATGACGACATTGTCGAAATAGGCCGAGACGAGATCGAGCATGCGCACCACGACATCGGTCTTGAACGAGCGCATTTCCGACGGATGTGTGGGGGCAGCCAGCACGCAGAGCCCGCTCGCATGCTTGGACAGCATCACATCCAGCAGTTGCCGGTCGAGGCGTTCGGGCTGGCTTTCGATCTCGGTGATGTCGAATCGCGGTTCGAGGTCGAGATATTCGGCACAGGCGCCCTGCTGAAAATTGAGGTCGACGACGCAGGTTGACGCGCCCCGCGTCACCGAGTGATGCAGTTGGAAGGCGGTTTGCAGCGCCAGCGTCGTGGTGCCGACGCCGCCGGCTGCCGGCATGAAGGTGTAGATCTGCGATTCGGTGTTTTCCTCGCGCCCGGGGCCTTGCAGCGCCCGCACCACGGAGCGCACGAGATCGGCGGTCGTGATCGGCTTGACCAGAAAATCCGCGACCTTGAGCTGTACCAGAATGCGCACCGCGGCCGCGTTGAACTCCTGCGTGACGACAACGACCGGCACCTTGTCCTCCAGCCGGCGCATGATGCGCTGCAGCGACTCGACCTCCTCCAGCCTTGCTGCATCCATGTCGACGATGATGGCGCCGAAGTCGGCTTCCTGGATCTCGCCGCGCAGCTCGGTGACGTGCTTCTCCACTGTCGAGAGCTGGATGACCTCGGAAGCCGCGAACGCGGTTCGGGTGTCCTGCACAAAGGTCCTGTCGGTCGATACGAGCAGGATCTTCCTGGTCTTGATGCCGTTTGCCATTCTGTCAGCCTGTCAGGTCGTCGCGTTGGGTCAGTTGGTTGTGCCGCTCTGCGACGCCTTCGCATCGGCCGCCTGATCGGGTGTAGCGGGGGGGTCGAGGTTGCCTCGCTGGGCGGGCACCTTAAGCCTGGTGTTCTGGACCCCATATTTCCAGGGATCGACCATCTGCATGACAGTGTTGGCGGCCTGCGCCTCCCCGGCGCCCGTCGTCGGCCCCTCGCTGCGCACATAGTCGTCGCTGGTGCAGCCGGCGGCAAGGCCGGCCAGCAGCAAGGCGATACTCGATCTCAAGACCAGATGCATGGCTTCAGTCCTTCGGCAGGTCGAGGAAATGCCCCGCGGAAGCGGACGCAGCAGGTTGGGTGACACGGCCGTCGGCCAGCGCCACGGTGCGACCGGTATCGGAGCCCTTCACTTCCTCGGTGTTGTTGAGGAAATAGTCGGCGTTGCTGGCCGGCTGCGTGCCGTCGGTCGGTTCCACGAGCTTCTTAGACGGATCGACCGGCTTGACCAGATAGGGAGTGACGATGATGACCAGGTCGGTCTCGCGCCGCTGATAGGATTTCGACGAGAACAGCGCCCCAAGCACCGGCATCTTGCCGAGGCCCGGAATGCGCGACGTGGTGATGTCGTTCTGCGACTGCAGCAATCCGGCGATCATGAAGCTCTGGCCGTTCTTCAGGTCGACCGACGTCCTGGCGCGGCGCACGATGAAACCAGGCACTGCAATGTTGCCTATGTTGTAGGACGCGGACGCGTCGATCGAGGAGACTTCCGGCGCGATGTCCAGGCTGACCAGCCCGTCCTTCAGCACGGTCGGTGTGAAATCCAGGCTGACGCCGTATTTCTTGTAGCTGACCGAGATTTTGCCGTTGTCCTCGGAGACCGGGATCGGGAATTCGCCGCCAGCGAGGAAGCTCGCCGTCTGGCCGGAACGGGCGATCAAATTCGGCTCGGCCAACCGCCGCGCCAGGCCGCGTTCTTCCAGCGCCTTGATGGCGATATCGATCGACACGCCGTTCGACAACAGCCGTCCGATGATCTCGCCGGTGCCGGCGGTCGGCACAGTACCCGGATCGATCGTCACATCACGGCCACCAAGGCCATAGGCAAAATTGGCTGCGTATTTGGCGCCCAGATCCTGGCCCGCCTGGCGGTTGATCTCGACGAAGCGGACATTGAGCTGGACCTGCTGCGACGACGAGATATTGACCGAGTTGATAACCTCTTCGGCGCCGGAAAAGCGCGTCGCGATCTTGTTTGCCTTGTCGGCGGCGACCGCGTCATCCGCCTCGCCCGACAGCACGACACGACCATTGGCCGAGCCGACCTTGATCCTGGCATCCGGCACGCTGGCGCGGATGGTGCTGGCCAGTTGGTCGGTGTCGAGCGTCACCTCGATGTCGACGGTGCCGACAAGCTGCTTCTTTTCGTCGAACAGGGCGATGCCCGTGGTGCCGAGATTGTTGCCCAGCACATAGAAGGATTTATCGGTCAGCGGATTGACGTTGGCGATGTCCGGATCGCCGATGACGATCTGGTAGAAGGCGGCACTGGTCATGATCGTCTTCGGCTTGCCCTTGGCAACCTTGATGGACGCATTCTTGGTCGACGACACATAGACGATGTCGTTGTCCGCCCTTGCCGAGGTGCCGAAGGCCAGCATCGCGGCGGCAGCCAACGAAGCCGCGACAGCCATGGTGCGCAAAACGCGCAACCGCCCCGCGACCCGAAATGTAATCAACGCCAACATCGTCCCGTTCCTCGCCCAGTCCCCACTGGCTTCTATTTTTGGTCCCGCGAAGGAACCTGGTATTCCTCGGCCTTTGTGCCGCGCGTCACGATGACGGTCTTGAACTTCGGTTTCTCCGGCTCTTTCACCACGGCATCGAACAGCGAACCGGCAGCAGCCTGCACGTTCGAGGCGACCGATCCGCCGAACGAAGAGATGGTGGTGACGCCGCCCTTGCCGTCGCCACCTTCGCTGGCCGAGCGCAGCGACAGCGACAGCGTGCCGACAGTGCGGGCCAGCGCCACTTTCTGCGCGCCGTCAGTCGTCACCTCGATGGTCACCGAATTGGAAATCTGCGGTGTCGTCTGGCGCTCATCGGCACCCTGCCCGACGCTCAGCACCTTGGCATCGGCAACGACGATCTCGGAGGTGACCGTCGACCCGGCCGCTCCCTGTGCATTCTTGGCCACTTCCTGGATTTCGCCGGCGTCGCGCGTCAGCACGACATCGACACGGTCGCCTGGCGTGACGAAGCCGCCGACACCGGCGATCTCATCGGTGCGGATCGTCACCGCCCGCATCCCGGGCGTCATCATATTGGAAAGCGTCGCGCGGCCGTTTGGCCCGGACAGCTTGGTCAGCAGCAACGGTTCGTTGACCTCGATCGGCGACAGCACCACGCGGCTGCCCTCGCCGAGCAAACCATCTATGGTGGCGAAGGCGCCCTGCGGCAGGGAGTCCTGCGGCCAGGGGATTTCACTGAGCTTGGTGCGGTCGAGTTCCATGCCATAGCGCAATGGGGCATTCGCCACCACGATGGTCTTGAATGCGACCTTAGGGGCGACGGGTGCTGCAATCGACGCCGTCTTTTCGGAATCGGCCTTGGCTTGACTCTTGACCCAGAAATCCGCGGCAAAGATCGAGATCGCGCCGAAAACGGCGGCGATGCCGATCATCGATATGGCCTTGCCCCTCACGCCGAAACCCCTGATGCCCGCAGTTTCTTGTTTTGTTGGGCTCACGCTAGGCGGCATTGTTAAAGAATCAGGAATCTTGCGCGGAGGCATTTGACCTATTTCCGCCGGCTTGGTTATCGAATGGTTTTGGGGTAAGAGGGGCCGGATCCCCGAACGGAACAGGAACCTCGGTCGCTTGGCGCTGAAAAGCGTGGCAGTATCGCGAGGTGATTCGCAGCACCGGACCCTATGGCAGGCATGGACGACAGCAACGATCTTTTCGGCAATATGGACAAGCAGCCGCAGCCGGTTCGCACGCCGGTGCGACCGGCGGATCCGCTGGTGCAAGCCACCAAGCGTCCTGCCGCGATAAAGGACGGCAGCGAGGGCTATAGCGCCGCCGACATCGAGGTGCTGGAGGGGCTGGAGCCGGTGCGCCGCCGGCCAGGCATGTATATCGGCGGCACCGACGACAAGGCGATGCACCATCTGTTCGCCGAGGTCATCGACAATTCGATGGACGAAGCGGTTGCCGGCCATGCCACCTTCATCGATGTCGAACTCTCGGCCGACGGTTATCTCGCCGTCACCGACAATGGCCGTGGCATTCCGGTCGATCCGCATCCGAAATTCAAGAAGCCAGCGCTCGAAGTGATCATGACGACGCTGCATTCGGGCGGCAAGTTCGACTCGAAGGTCTACGAAACATCCGGCGGCCTGCATGGCGTCGGCGTGTCCGTGGTCAACGCGCTGTCGGACCATCTCGAGGTCGAAGTCGCGCGAGGCCGCCAACTCTATCGCCAGCGCTTCTCGCGCGGCGTCCCGGTAACCGGCCTCGAGCAGTTGGGCGAGGTTCACAACCGACGCGGTACAAAAATCCGCTTCCACCCCGACGAGCAGATTTTCGGCAAGGGTGCGGCATTCGAACCGGCGCGGCTCTACCGCATGACGCGCTCAAAGGCCTATCTGTTCGGCGGCGTCGAGATTCGTTGGACCTGCGACCCGTCGCTGATCAAGGAAAAGGACCAGACGCCGGCCAAGGCGGAGTTCCATTTTCCCGGCGGCCTGAAGGACTATCTCAAGGCATCGCTCGGCGACGATTTCCAGGTGACGCGCGAAATCTTTGCCGGCAAGAGCGAGAAGCAAGGCGGCCATGGCTCGCTCGAATGGGCGGTGACCTGGTTCGGCGGCGACGGCTTCATCAATTCCTACTGCAACACAATCCCGACCGGCGAAGGCGGCACGCACGAGGCCGGTTTCCGCAACGTGCTGACGCGGGGACTGCGCGCCTATGCCGATCTCGTCGGCAACAAACGCGCATCCATCGTCACCTCAGAAGACGTCATGATCTCGGCGGCGGGCATGCTGTCGGTGTTCATCCGCGAGCCGGAATTCGTCGGCCAGACAAAGGACAGGCTGGCGACGATAGAGGCGATTCGGATTGTCGAGACCGCCATCCGCGATCCGTTCGATCATTGGCTGGCCGACAATCCGCAGGAAGCATCGAAGCTGCTCGAATGGGTAATCGCGCGCGCCGACGAACGGGTGCGCCGGCGCCAGGAAAAGGAAGTTTCGCGCAAGAGCGCGGTGCGCAAATTGCGGCTGCCCGGCAAGCTCGCCGACTGCACGCAGAATGCCGCGGCCGGTGCCGAACTCTTCATCGTCGAAGGTGACTCGGCGGGCGGCTCGGCCAAGCAGGCGCGCGACCGCGCCAGCCAGGCGGTGCTGCCACTGCGCGGCAAGATCCTCAACGTCGCCAGTGCCGGCAACGACAAGCTCGCCGGCAACCAGCAGATCTCGGACCTGATTCAGGCGCTCGGCTGCGGCACGCGGTCGAAATACCGCGATGAGGATTTGCGCTACGACCGCGTCATCATCATGACGGACGCCGACGTCGACGGCGCCCACATCGCCTCGTTGCTGATCACCTTTTTCTACCAGGAAATGCCGGCGCTGGTGCGTGGCGGCCACCTTTATCTGGCGGTGCCACCGCTTTACTCGATCAGGCAAGGCGGCAAGGTCGCCTATGCTCGGGACGACGCGCACAAGGACGAACTGCTGCGCACCGAATTCACCGGGCGCGGCAAGGTCGAGCTTGGCCGTTTCAAGGGTCTGGGCGAGATGATGGCCGCGCAGCTCAAGGAAACCACCATGGACCCGAGGAAGCGCACGCTGCTTCGGATCGATGTGATCGACGCCGAGACGGCGACCAAGGATGCCGTCGATGCGCTGATGGGCACCAAGCCGGAAGCGCGCTTCCGCTTCATCCAGGAACGCGCCGAATTCGCCGAGACGGAAGTGCTGGATATCTAGCCGCCAGCCGGTTTAGCCTGCGCTTCTCATACGGAGACCAGTGTGTGATCTGGGCGCGGCTGACGAGCTATTTCGAGGCAAGGTTTTCCGGGTTGGCGCAACCTACGCGCTCGGACTGGATTTTTGCCCTGCGCACCGTTTCGGCCGGCCTGATCGCGCTGCTGGCCGCCTATGCGTTGAAGCTCGACCACCCGCAATGGGCCATGATGACGGTGTTCATCGTCGCCCAGCCGGTTGCCGGCATGGTGCTGGCGAAGGGCTTCTACCGGTTGCTCGGCACGCTGGTCGGCGGCATGGCTGCGATAGGCATCACCACGGTGTTCGGCACCGGCCCCTGGGTATTGGTGACGGTGCTTGCCCTCTGGATAGGCATCTGCACCTTCGTCTCGTCGCTGCTGCGCAATCCCGAAGCCTACGGTGCCGCCCTTGCCGGCTACACCGCGATGATCATCGGCCTGCCCGCCTTCGGACAGCCGCACCTCGTCGTCGACCTCGCAGTCGCGCGCTGCGCCGAGATCGTGCTCGGCATCATCTGCGCCGGCCTGACCAGCCGGCTGATCCTGCCAAGACTGGCCAGCAACGCCATCGTCTCGCGGCTGAAACGCTGCATTCTCGATCTTGCGACTTACGCCGGCGGCGCATTCTCCGGCGGCGATCCGGCAACGCTGTCCGGCCTGCACCGAAAGCTGGTCGCCGACACCCAGACGCTCGGCGAGATGCGCGCCTATGCCAGGCTGGAAGCGCCGAGCTTTGCGCCGCGCTCCCATCCGGTCCGACGCACCATCGGACAGCTGCTCTCGGCCCTCTCGGCGGCACGCGCGCTGCATTCGCACGCTGCCCCTAAGAACGCCGCACTCATCCCGGTGCGATCGGAATTGCACGCCCTTGTCAGCGAACTGGCTGCGAAACCCGGCGCGCTGGACGACACCGCGCCCTGGATGACGCGACTTGACGCCATTTCAGCCAAGGCCCGGCAAATGCCCGATGCCCCGACCGATCAGGGCGACGACTGGGTCGGCACCATCACCCGCCTTACTATCGCCGCCGATTTCGCCGAGGCGTTCAAGCAGGTGCTGCGCGGCCTCGATGCCTTGCGCGCGCCCGCCACGCGCCCGGTCCGGGGCAGCAGGCAGCCCGCGCTGGTGGTGCATCGCGACTACTCCGGCGCATCGCGCAATGCCGTGCGCGCTGCCTTGGCCACCTTGCTGGTCGCCGCCTTCTGGCTGACGACGAAATGGTCGGAAGCGGCCGGCACGGTCATTCTCGTTGCCGTCGTATCCAGCCTGTTTGCGGCCCGTCCCGACCCTGTGCAGGTCGCCTGGGGGTTCTTCAAGGGAACGCTGCTGGCTTTGCCCTTTGCCTTTCTTGTCGGCCAGATCGCGTTGCCCGCCTTGCCCGGTTTCGGCTGGTTCATGCTGTTTGTTGTGCCGATCCTGGTGCCCACGGCGCTGGCGATGGCCAATCCACGTTATGTCGGCGTGGCGACGGCCTTCGCCATCAACTTCCTCGCCTTCCTCAGTCCGCATCAGGCGATGACCTACGATCCCGGCCCCTTCTTCGCCGGTTCGGCATCGATCCTGGTCGGCATTCTGCTGGCGATCGGCGTCTTCATCGTCGTGTTGCCCGCCGATCCGTGGCTCGCGGCCAACCGCATCGTGCGCGCCATGCGCGAGGATTTGGCGCGGCTTTGCCTGCATGAGCGTGTGCCGAGGCGCTCGGCCTTCGAGAGCCTCGCCTATGATCGCATCAACCAGCTGATGCCGCTGGTGCAGAATGCCGGCGGCAAGGGCGATGCTGTTTTAGGCGGTGGCGTCGCCGCCGTCACCGTTGGCTTGGAGATCCTCCGGCTGCGCGGAGCAAGCCAAAGCCATGCCATCCCATCGGAGACCGGGCTTTCGATCACCAACTTCCTGCGGGCGCTGGCGCGCGAACTGCTCTTTCGCGCCCCCGGCGATCCGCAGACGTCGACCGTCGCCGTCGCCCGCCAATATGCGGCAAACATCGCCCAGCGAAACGGCGCCGGCGACATGCTGCAGATCGCGGCATCGCTACGCATCATCGCCGCGGCGATGGAGGATTTTCCGGATTTTTTCGCGAAGGATCGAAACTAGCGTGCCCAAGTGTGTCGAGATTCAGGTCAGGCCGAGCCGAGAATGGCGGGTTCCGAGAACCGGAGCGGAGCGTACTTTTGTGAGCACCGGAAGCGCAGGGAACCGTCATTCGCAGGCCGGCATCACTTGAATATCGATACACTTTAGGCGGCGGCGATCGCCAGCGCGTGGCCCCGCGCGTTCTCGCGCAGCGCGTCGAGATGGATCGACTTGACCAGCGCGGCCAGATCGCCTTCCGCCGACTGTCCACCCACTTCCTTGAGCATCAGCCAGCTGACCTCCTGCACACCGGCGACGCGCTTGCCGTTGGCGACCTCGCGCCAGATCTTCAATGCGCGCAGGATGATGGCGTGTGTGGCGGCGGCGAGGCCGGCGCTGCGGAACAACGCCTGCAGGGCGACATCGTGCCCGCCGGCAAGCAGCGCCCTCACCCTTTGTTCGGACTGCTGGCTGAGCGCGACCAGCGCCGAGCCGAAGAAATCGACCTTGCCGTGCGCGATGGTGCGGATGAGGAAGCTGGCGGTGAGATCGCCGCGCAGCCTGAGATGCTCGATCAGTGCGGCATGTTCTTCCTGGCGCGTGCCCTCGATCAGCGTCACCGAAGCCTTGACGCAGGCATCGCGCATGACGCGGTCGGCGCGCGCCGCGCCCATCATTGCCATGACCAACGGCGACGTTTTCAGCATCTCGCCGAGCTTGACGAGCAGCATATGCCGACAGTCGGCAGGCAGCCGGGCGTCCGATATCAGCGCCTCACGAACCAGAGGCAGATGGCCGTGGCGTTCAGCCATGCGGCGGAAGCTGAGCGAGGCGATGTCGGCGCCGCTGTTGGCGAGCAACACGGCGCAGGCTTCGGCCTCGCCGATCTCGGCGATCGCGGCCGACAGCGCCATCGAGACGACCGGCCGGTCGGCGATCAGTCTCTGCGTCGCCTTCGGACTTGAGGCCACGCGGTTGATCAGATCGGCGTCGGTAAGCAGCGGCGAACGCGCCAGTACCATGCCGGCGACTTCCGGCTGGTCGGAGGCCAGCACACTGATGATCTGCAATGGCGCGTGGTGGCTCATCGACAGTGCCTCGGCCATCGCCAGACGCACCTTCGACGAAGCATCGTCGAGCAACAGCGTCAGCGCCGCCTCCGCGGCGCAACGGTCCTCGAACGGCAGATCGGAATTGACGTAGGCTCGGGCAAGTGCGCTTGCCGCGGCGGCGCGCTCTGTCACCCTGGCCGTGCAAATCCATCTCAAAAAATGCGAAACAACCATGCCGCCTGCTTACGCCCCTTGCCAGAACGGTCCTGGCCCCGTGGAGACGGTAGGCAGAAATGGTTTACGAACGGTTCACCATGTTCATTAACTGGCTTGCGAGCGCTGGGTGCAGCGCATATCAACCGTCAGCTAGTGGAGGCGAGAGAAAATGGCCGGGCTTTATCTCCAGGAGTTCGTTGTCGGCCACGTCTTCCAGCACACGCTGCGCAAGACCGTCACCGAAAGCGACAACATGCTGTTTTCGGTCATGACGCTGAACCCGCAGCCGCTGCACATCGACTTCGACTTCGCCACCAAAAGCGAGTGGGGCAAGCCGCTGGTCAACTCGCTGTTCACGCTCGGCCTGATGATCGGCATTTCGGTCAACGACATCACCGTCGGTACAACGGTCGCCAATCTCGGCATGAAGGAAACCGTGTTTCCGCATCCGGTCTTCCATGGCGACACCATCCGGGTCGAGACGACAGTAATCTCGGTGCGCGAGTCCAGGTCGAAACCCGATCGCGGCATCGTCGAATTCGAGCATCGCGCCTACAACCAGCACGGCGATCTCGTCGCCAAATGCACGCGGCAAGCGATGATGCTGAAGAAGGCGACCTGAAACATGCGTTCACTGCTATTTGTCCCCGGCGATTCCCAGAAGAAGCTGGAAAAGGGTTTTGGAGCCGGTGCCGACGTGGTCATCGTCGACCTCGAGGATTCCGTGGCGCCGCACAACAAGGCGCTGGCGCGCGAAGTGGCGGCGCGCTTCATCGTCGAACGCAGGGCGCAAACCAGCTCAGTCATCTATGTCAGGGTCAACGATCTGTCGACCGGGCTGACCGATGACGACCTGGCGGCATTGGTGCCGGCAAGACCCGACGGCATTATGCTGCCCAAGTCGAACAGCGGCCAGGATGTGCAGCATCTCTCGGCAAAGCTCAGGGTGCACGAGGCCGAAAACGGCCTGGCCGATGGCGCGATCAAGATCCTGCCGATCATCACCGAAATGCCGGCAGGCGTGCTGGCGGCCGCGACCTATGCCGGAACAAGCGCGCGGCTTGCCGGTCTCACCTGGGGAGCGGAAGATCTGTCGGCGGCGATTGGTGCACGTGCGGTCCGCGACGAGCATGGCCGCTACACCGACGTTTTCCGCCACGCTCGTATCATGACCATACTCGCCGCTGCCGCGGCAGAGGTTGCGGCGATCGACACCGTCTTCCCGAATTTTCGCGACATGGCCGCCTTCAAAGCGGAATGCACTGAAGCCGAGCGCGACGGCTTCACCGGCAAGATGGCGATCCACCCCGATCAGGTGCCGGTCATCAACGCCGCCTTCACGCCGTCGGTCGAGGCGGTGAGGCAATCGACGGCAATCGTCGCGGCGTTCCAGGCGGCGGGAAATCCCGGCGTCGTCGGCATCGACGGCAAGATGTACGACCGCCCGCATCTGCGGCTGGCCGAGCGGCTTCTGGCGCGTGCCAGGGCGGCCGGCGTTTCCGCTTAGAGCGATTTTCAGGAAAAGTGTGAAACGGTCTTTCCGAGTTGCGTCAAAACAGGGCATTCGACCGGTTTGGCGTTTTCGTGAAACGATGTGGATCGCCCTGCTGTCAGTCCCGCGCCAGCACGATGATCCGGTCCTCCGGCAGATAGGCCAACGCCTCGGACTTTAGCGGGTTGACGGTGACGCCGCCCAGCGCCCGCTGGTCGGCTTCTCCGGCGCGAATGCGCCGGTAACCCAAGGCGATCTCGCCGCGCAACCGCGCCGATTCCGCGATCGTCCAGAAGGTCACCGGCTGGTCGACTGCGACATAGTCGGCGACGGGACGCATGTAGATTTCGGAGCCCTTCTCGTCGAGCAGGTCGTCGAAGATCGCGGCAAGGTGCTGGTTCTCGGACGCCTGCGCCAGCATCAGGCTGACCAGCCTGTTGCTGACGACGAAATCATCGGCCTTGGTGACTGCCGCAAGATCTCGGTTGCGCACGTCGATCATCTCGCTGACGATGCTGATGTGCATACCGGCGTCAACCGCGATCTTGCGCAGATGCAGGAGCGTTACCAGCGTGCGCGTATCGGCGGGCTGCGCTGCCATGGTTTCGCTATAGCCGAGGACGAGCACATGGTCGTAGGAAGGCACGTCCAGGCTTGCCAGAGCGGAGCTGCTCGATGTGTCCGTGACGCGACAGTAAACCGACAGATTGTCACTGGCGACCGGCAGGCCGGCAACCTCCTGCTCAAGGTCGGGCGTATCGGCCGCTATGGTCAGGATCGAACCAGGCGCGACGTAGCGCGACAGTTCGTAGGTTATGATCGGACCGCGCCGGTTCCAGCCCAGGACAAGCGTGCGCTCCGGCTTCGTCTCGACGGGCCGCGGCTCGAGGATCGCCGCCGCGTCGATCTTGATGCCAGCGCCCCGCAGCTTTATCGCCGCATCGTCCTCGGCGATGATGATGGCGCGCATGTCCTTGCCGATCACCAGGTCCGACGGCGGGTTGAGATTGACGCGTCCCTTTTGGTCGCAAAGCCCGATCAGCGCACAGTGTTCATACGCCATCACCGCCTCGCCGAAGGTCTTGCCGGTGAGGTCCGGCTGCTCGGTCGTGTAGATTTCGCAGCCGTCGAAATCGAGCAGCTCCGAATAGACGCCGCTGAGGCCCGACTGCCGACTCGAATGCACGACGATGCGCGAGATCAACTGGTCGGCCAGCACGAGCTGCACCTCGGCTCCGCCGACGACGCGCGCGACCTCGGCGTTCTTGCCATCGCGGATCTCGGCGGCGATGTTGTAGGGTGCGGTGCGCCGGTTCGGGTCGTTGACCAGCGCCAGCACCGTCTTGATGACCTGTGAATCCGGATCGTCGCCATCCGGCGACAGCACGATGACCGACCGCGAGGTCTGCGGATTGACGATGGCAAGGTCGTAAAGATCGGTCGGGTCGCCGCTGCGGCAGATGATACGCGTGTTGCCCAGCTTGCCGACCTTGGCCGCGATCTCGTCCTCCATCTCGACCTTGTCCATATTGGCCATGACCACAATGCGCGGACGTCGGCGGCTGGCATTGGCAATGACGAGCTCGGAGATGACGTCGAAGATCGACGGCGACCAGTTGAGGATGACCGTGTGATCCGTCTCCAGCACCCGCGAACGGCCCTTGCGCAATTCGTCGAGCTTGCTGTCGACGCCGGCGCTCAGCACGCCGATGAGCGCCGAAACGACGAAGATGCCGGCAAGCGTGACAAACAGCATGACGAGACGAAAGGCCCAGCCAGTGTCGCCGCCCATCGTACCGGAATCGAGCGTGCGCATCAGCGATTCCCAGAACGCTTCGACAAAGTTCAGTGGCTCGCCGCCTTCGGGCGCGATGCGGGTCACCGCAAGGAAACTCGCGGCGACGACGATGATCAGCAGCGAAACGACGGCAAGCCAGCCGATCAGCGCGATCGGGCCGGCGGCCATGCTCTTGTCAAACCCGTAGCGTAGCCGGATTCCCAGCGAGTCTCGTTTCTTCATTTAGCCGATGCCCCGCAATATCCCCAAGGTCGATGCGCCGACTCCAGCGCATCGCCGAAGCAGCTCTCTTAGCCTGCGTTCAAATAAAGGGGAATCGCTTTCGCGTGCCCACGGCCAGGGAATCCGCCGACGCGGCGGACGGCGGCCGACCCAAGGATTAGTCCTTGTCCCAGCGCGGACGGCGCATCGAAAATACCTCGTCGACGCTGGCATACTCCATATAGCCGAGGCGAGCGACATTGCCTGCCTTGGTGATATCGAACAGACCGTCTGTCAGGAAGGCGTCGTCGATGTATACGCCGACCACTTCGCCGGCGACAACGACAGCGCTTGTCGGCGATCCGTCCAGCGCCTTTGGCCGAAAGACCTCCGTCACCCGGCATTCGAGTGCGGCCGGCGCTGCCGCCACACGCGGTGGCGCGACCAGGCGCGACGGCGCCATCGCAAGATCGGCATAGATGAACTCATTGACGCCGCGCGGTGCATTGACCGATGTGCGGTTCATCTTGTCGGCGAGATCGCGGCTGACCAGATTGGCGACAAACTCGCCCGTCTCCTGGGCAAAGGAAGCGCTGTCCTTCTCGCCCTCAGAGGAGAACCAGACAATGAACGGCCGCGTCGAAACGGCATTGAAGAAAGAATACGGGGCGAGATTGATCTCACCAGCCCCGTTCAGTGTCGAAATCCAGCCGATCGGACGCGGCGCCACGATCGCCTTCGATGGATCGTGCGGCAGCCCGTGGCCCTTTGACGGCTCGTAGAACATTCAGCCGTTCCATGGTCCCGAATAATCGGCATAGAGCGTCGCCAGATCAGGTCGTGGTCGCTCCGGCGCCGGCCCTGCATAGGAGCCGATATGGATGAAGCCGACGACGCGCTCCTGCGGTGCCAGCCCGAGCAGCGCCCTACCCTCCGGCACATCCGAATACCAGTTGCTGATCATGTTGGTGCCATAACCCAGCGCGTTGGCTGCAATCATCAGGTTCATCGCCGCCATGCCGCCCGACAGGAACATTTCCCATTGCGGGATTTTTGGGTTCTCCCTTGGGATCGATATCACGCCTATCACCAGCGGCGCGCGCGAGAACCGCGCCAGTTCCTGGTTGCGGCGGCCTTCCGGCAATGGACCCTCCCGCTGCTCGGCAAGTGCTGCCAGTTGTCTGCCGATCTCGATACGAGCATCGCCACGATAGAGGATAAAGCGCCAAGGCTCCAATCGGCCATGATCGGGCACTCGCGAGGCGGCGGCGATCATCGTCGCGATCTCCACATCGCTCGGCGCCGGCTCCTTCAAATCAGGGATCGGCGCGGAGTTTCGGCTCAGCAGAAAGTCGATGATCGGCGACGCCATGGGCGCAAGTCTCCTGAACAGTCTGTCTTGAGCTGAAGCGCACCATCGGAAATTCGGGCGGCTCGGGCATTGGCGCGGAATATACGCCGGATGGGAGAGTCGTATCGATCGGACTCTTAAGCCTTGAAATTGCCACCGCCATGGGCTTCAACGCAAGGCATGTTTGAGGGGACTATCCGTCTTTTCCTGGTCTGGCTCAGCGCCCTGCTGTTCATGGCGCCGGTTTCGTTCGCCATGGCGCAGAACGTCGATGGCGTAAGCGACCTGAAGCTTCCCGGAATCTCAAGCTATGCGACGCCGAAAGGCGAGAGGTCGCTGGCGCTGAGCGGCGGCGGCGCCATCACGCTTTCCGCGCAGTTGACCGACAAGGGTTCCGACATCACCCGCGGCATCGTCTGGCGGGTCTTCAAGCCCGAAGGCGTCAACGGAAAATTGCCGATGGTCGCCTCGGCGCATGGCGGCACCGCCGTCTTCCAGCTCGAACCCGGCAGCTATCTGGTTCATGCCTCCTACGGTCGGGCCGGCGCCACCAAGCGCATCACCGTCGGCAAGGACGCCAAGCGCGAGAGCCTCGTGCTCGATGCCGGCGGCCTCAAGCTGGACGCCGTGCTGTCCGGCGGCCTGCGCATTCCGCCGAAGAAGCTGCGCTTTTCGATCTACGAGGGCACGGCAGAGGCCAATGGCGACCGCGCGCTGATCATTCCCGATGTCGAACCCAACAGTGTCGTACGGCTCAACGCCGGCATCTACCATGTCGTCTCGACCTATGGCGCGGTCAATGCGGTCATCCGCTCCGACATCCGCGTCGAGGCCGGCAAGCTGACTGAAGCCACCGTCGAGCACCACGCCGCCGAGATCACGATGAAGTTGGTGCGCGAGACCGGTGGCGAGGCGATCGCCGACACGTCATGGTCGCTGCTCAACGAATCCGGCGATCCGATCAAGGAAACCGTCGGCGCCTTCGCCTCTATGGTGCTGGCCGAGGGCGACTACACCATCATCGCCAAGAACCGCGACCGCATCTATCAGAAAGATTTCACGGTCGTGGCCGGGCAGAACCAGGAGATCGAGGTTCTGGCCACCGAAGCGGCGGCGATGGATCCCGAAGAAGGTGCGGACTGACCTTCAACTGATTTCAAGCAGCCAGCTTGGTCCGCCCCGGCAGGAACGGAATCCGGCGGCGCGGCAAAGTCGGCGCCAGGTCGAACACGCCGCGATAAAGCCGGTGAAGCAATGCCTTGCGGTCACGCAATGGCTCCAGTTCGCTCCAGCTCAGCACCTCGCCGACACGCACCTCGATCGCCTTGCCGGACAGCCGCGCGAATTCGTGGATGAGCAGCGACGTCCGCAAAGTCAGCGACGCCTTGCCGACGAACTTCGCCAGGCGGCCGTCGCGCTCGGCCATGTTCATCGGCCCGCTGACCAGATGGAAAAGCCTGCCATTCTGCCCGGAAAAATGCATCGGGATGACCGATGCCTTTGCCTCCTGAATGAGGCGCGCCGGAAACATCTTCCACGGCAAGTCGCGCGCCTGGCCAAAACCTTTTGGCGCGGTGGCGACGCCACCGGCGGGAAACACCACGATGGTGACGCCTTCCTTGAGCAGCCGCACCGCCTCGTGGCGCACGGCCATGTTGTTCTTGAGCGCGTCCTTGGTCTCGGAAAAGTCGATCGGCAGCGAGTAAGGCTCCATCTCGCGGATCTTGAGCAGATCCTTGTGGATCATCACCCGGAACGGGCGTCCGAGCTGCTCGGCCAATGACAGCACGGCAATGCCGTCACCGATGCCGAACGGATGATTGGCGACGATCACCAGCGGCGTATCCGGCAATCGTGCGGGTGGCCATTGGTCTGATGTCCGCACGCGTACATCGATCAGGTCGAGCATGCGACCGAACACGCGCTCGCCTGTCGGCACGACCTGACGGCGCCAGAAATCATAAAGCGCGGTGTAGCGGTCACGGCCCGACAGGCCTTCGACCGAATGGATGAACCAGCGCGCCAGCGCCGGCTGGCGCGGATTGGCATAGGACAGCTCGGGAAAGGGTCGTTCGCGCAATTTCAGCTTGAGCATATGGGCTCGTTACAAGGTCGGCGTGACAAGGATATGAAATGGCGGTGGATCGCTCCACCGCCATTTGGCCGGAACTATGCCGATCAGGCCGCGCGTTTGCGCTTGCGGTCGGGCGTAACAACCTCTTCGGTCAGTTTCGCGATCGCCTGGTCAAGGCCAAGCGATTCCTGGTCGCGTGAGCCCAACCGGCGCATATTGACCGTCTGCTCCTCCGCCTCGCGCTTACCGCAGACGAGGATGACGGGAACCTTGGCCAGGCTGTGCTCGCGGACCTTGTAGTTGATCTTTTCGTTGCGCAGATCCGCTTCCGCCAGCAGCCCTGCGGCCTTCAGCTTTGCCACCACTTCGGTCGCATAGCCGTCGGCATCCGACGTGATCGTCGCCACCACTACCTGCAGCGGCGCGAACCACAGCGGGAAATGGCCGGAATAGTTCTCGATCAGGATGCCGAGGAAGCGCTCCATCGAGCCACAGATGGCGCGGTGCACCATCACAGGCTGCTTCTTCTCCGAATCCGACCCGATATAGAAGGCGCCGAACCGTTCCGGCAGGTTGAAATCGACCTGCGTCGTGCCGCACTGCCATTCGCGGCCGATGGCGTCCTTCAGCACATACTCGAATTTCGGCCCGTAGAAGGCGCCCTCACCCGGATTGATCGAGGTCTTGATACGATTGCCGGACCGCGTCCTGATCGTTTCCAGCACGCTGCCCATGATCGCTTCGGCGTGGTCCCACGCTTCGTCGGTGCCGACGCGCTTGTCCGGCCGTGTCGACAGCTTGACGCTGATCTCGTCAAAACCGAAGTCGGCATAGGTCGACAGAATCAGGTCGTTGATGCGCAGGCACTCCGACGCCAGCTGCTCCTCGGTGCAGAAGATATGCGCATCGTCCTGCGTGAAGCCGCGCACGCGCATCAATCCATGCAGCGCGCCAGACGGCTCATAGCGATGCACATTACCGAATTCTGCAAGCTTTACGGGCAGATCGCGATAAGACTTCAACCCATGCTTGAAAATCTGCACATGGCCCGGACAGTTCATCGGCTTCAGCGCGAAGACCCGGTCGTCATCGGTATCGTCGCCGGCGACCGTCACCTTGAACATGGCGTCGCGATACCAGCCCCAGTGGCCTGACGTCTCCCACAGGCTCTTGTCAAGCACCTGCGGCGCGTTGACTTCCTGGTAGCCCTGCTCGTCGAGGCGGCGGCGCATGTAGTTGACCAGGTTCTGGAACATCTTCCAACCCTTGGCGTGCCAGAAGACGACGCCTGGGCCCTCTTCCTGGAAATGGAACAGGTCCATCTCGCGGCCGAGCTTCCGATGGTCGCGCTTCTCTGCCTCGTCGAGCATCATCTGGTAGGCTTCGAGCTGCGCCTGGTCGGCCCAGGCCGTGCCATAGATGCGCGTCAGCATCGGGTTATTCGAGTCGCCGCGCCAATACGCACCAGCCACCTTCATCAATTTGAAGGAATTGCCAATCTGCCCGGTTGAGGCCATGTGCGGGCCGCGGCAAAGGTCGAACCAGTCGCCCTGGGCATAGATCTTGAGATCCTGGTCCTCGGGAATGGCATCGATCAGTTCCAGCTTGTACTGCTCGCCCTTGTCGGCAAACACTTTCTTCGCCTTGTCGCGCGACCAGACTTCCTTGGTGAACGGCTTGTTGCGTGCAATGATCTCGCGCATCTTCTTCTCGATCACCGGAAAATCGTCCGGCGTGAACGGCTCGTTGCGAGCAAAGTCGTAATAGAAGCCGTTCTCGATCACCGGCCCGATGGTCACCTGCGTTCCCGGCCACAATTCCTGCACGGCTTCCGCAAGCACATGCGCCGCGTCGTGGCGAATCAGTTCCAGCGCGCGCGGATCGTCGCGGGTGACGATCTCGACCTTGCCGGACTTGCCGAGCGGATCGCTGAGGTCGCGCACGGTGCCGTCGATGGCGTAAGCGACGGCCTTCTTGGCCAGCGATTTCGATATCGATTCGGCCAAGCCAGCACCGGTCATCGCCGCGTCGTATTCGCGGACGGAGCCATCGGGAAATGTCAGGGAAACGGAATTCAGCATCATGTATCTCCTATCCAGTCCCGCAAACGAGCGCGGGTGGTCGTGGGTCAAGCCGGACGCGTCCGGCGGCGGCTGTCTTTTATGGACAGATTCCGCCGCCGTAAAGCCCGGCTCATGTCAGGCGTTCATTTGATGAGCAGCGGCAGGTCCTTCAGGAACGCGACCCGGGTCTTGAGGCCCTTGGGCATGTCGGTGCGGTTGGTATCGACGACCAGCCGCGCAAAGACGATCTGGCGGCCGTCCTTGTTCGCCCAGCCGACGAACCAGCCTAGCGAGCGCTTATCCCTGACCTTGTCGGCATCGTTAGCCAGCGTGGTGCTGCCGGTCTTGCCTCGCACCGTCCAGCCTCCTGCCTGGAAGGTCGGGATGATGGCTGATGTCATGTCGTACGCTTTGGCCGAGACCGGCAGCTTGCGGGCCAGAAACCTGCGCAGGAAATCGACCTGCTCGACCGGCGTGATCTTCAGGGAGGAACTCACCCAGGATTGGGTCAGGCCATCATTCTTGCCGGGATTGCCGGAAACATCGGCATTGCCGTAGTCGAATTTCGAGACATAGCCGGCAAAGCTTTGCGGCCCAAGCCGGCGGGTGATTTCGCGCGAATACCAGAGGATCGAATCCTTTTCCCAGATTATCGGATCGACGGTCTTCTGGTCCCGCTTCAAGGCCTTGAACTGCGGCTTGTAGTCCCAGCTCGGCGTGTGCTCGTCGCTCAAGATTCCGCTGTCATAGCCGATCAGTGACAGCGGCACCTTGAACGTCGACGCCGGGCTGAACCGCTGATCGCAAACCCCATCCTGGTAGAACGTCTTGCCGCTCGCCGCATCGGCGATCAACGTGCATTGGACGTCCTTCAGCGGCGCCGATTGCGCGCGCATCGGAAATCCCAGCAGCCAGGCGAGCAGAAACAGGACGCCGGCAAAGATGAAGGGAAGACGGTCGATGTTACGCATTTGATGCTCGCTCCAGAGGGGTTCGCGAGCGGCTTAGCGAGGTCTCTTGTCTCGATTTTGTCTCAAATGCGTAGTCTCTGTGCAGCCTGGCGTTAACCCTACCGGATCGTAAACTCGCAGGACGGCCGAGATTCCGCTGGCGCCGTCACCCCTGCGATTCGCCCGGCTTGCTGCCGATCCGCCAGTAGCGCCAGGGCGTGAACCAGACATAGCGCTTAGCCAGGGTTTCCGGCACGCGGTCGATGCCATGCGTGCCGAATGGGCCGCAACGCAGCACCCGAAAAAAGCCCATCCAGCCGCCGGCCCACAAGCCATGGCGGGCGATCGCCTCGTGCGCGTATTCGGAACAGGTCGGCAAATGCCGGCAGGAATTGCCGACAAAGCCGGACAGTGTCAGTTGGTAAATGCGCACGAGCGTCGTGCCTAGGACACGGCCGGGCGTCTTGCGCCACGGGCCGGGCCAGTTGCGCCCACGCCTTGGCGGTCCGGCGCTATGCACATGTCCATGCTGGTCGCCCACTGCGGTCTCCGTATCGCGCTCCCACGCGATAGATGTGGGCTTCGTCAGGAGAACGCAATCCCACTCCTTGTGCGCCTCCCGCCGTCACGGACGGTGTGTGGCGCCATAAGCGACCGACAGCGCGGCCTGGTGCTTGAGGCAGGTGGTGGCGTTGAGCAGCCGGACAACCTCGTCGCGGCTCAGGACCACCGGCAGCTTGCGCGGATGCGCCAGGGGTGGTTCGGCGGCAGCGGCAGAGCATCACGGGCAGTTCACCGGGAAAGCGACGCTGGCCCTTGCGCCAGCCGGCCTCGTGGCTGACGGTGACGATGCGCTCCTCGATGCGGCCATGGACCTTGTCGAGATCGACGGCGCTGTCGAGGCAATCGGCGGGAGCGTCGTCGAAATAGTGCTCGATCTCGGCTCTGAGTGTGGGTTGGTTGGCCTTGACGGCCAACAGATAGTCGCCCCCCTTGATCGCGGATGGCTTGGGCGATCGTGGCATTGGTGGCGATGGCGTCGATCGAGACCAGCGCGCCTTTCAAGCCCTCATTTGCTCCCAGCCGCTGCAAGAGCACGGGAATGGCCGTCGTTTCGCTGCTCTTGTCGGGGACCGCTTCCCTCCTGCGGTTCCAAACTGGGGTGCGAGGTGTAACGCCGCACTCGGTAACAGCGCGGGGGATATGAACCAGCTGGGAGGCCCTTCATCGTCGTTGGCACGGTCTGGCCGCGCGGACCCCACCCGATGAAGGCGTTGAAATATCTCGTCGTGGTGCTGTGGGACGCATTCGTGGTCGCGCCACTCCTGTGGGCGCCGCCTCAGGGACGTAAGAAAACGTCATCCTATCTTTGGGTGGCATGCATCGGATTCGCACCGGCCTCAAGATATTGCGTGATTTTCCTCAAGGGCATCGGCCTGCCAAACAAATATCCCTGTTGGACGAAACAGCCGCAGCTGGTCAGCCGGAGCGCCTGGCTTTCGGTTTCAATGCCTTCTGCGATGATATGCAGGTCCAGGGCCTGTGCGAGTTGAACGATCGCTTTGACCACCGCTTCGGCCTGCCCGTCGGAGCTGATGTCCCTGGCAAACGAGCGATCGATCTTGATAACGTCCAACGGCAATCGCCTGATGTATGAAAGGCTTGAATAGCCCGCTCCGAAATCGTCGAGGGCAATTCGGATGCCGAGCGCGCGAAAGTGTGAAAGCCGCTCCTCAGCCTGTTCGAAATCAATGAGCAGCCGGCTTTCCGTGATTTCAAGCTGAAGCGCCGAGGGCGGAAAGCGATGACGAGCCAACGTCGCGGCGATCTGCTCGACCACCGAGGGCGAACGCAAGTGGCGCGTCGATAGATTGATCGACACATAGTTGAGACGACCTTCGCGGATGAGCGGATACATCTCCTGGCAGCAGCGGTCGATCATCGCCAGGCCGAGTTCGATGATCAACGAACTTTCCTCGGCCAGCGGGATGAACAGCCCGGGAAGAATGAGCCCGCGCTCGGCATGCTGCCATCGTGCAAGCGCCTCCACCCCGACGATCCTGTTGCTCTGGGTGGAGATAATCGGCTGATACCAGGGCTCGATCTCTCGCGCCGCCACGGCGCTGCGCAATTCTGCTTCCAATCCCTGGAGGTGCTCAAGCTCTGCCGCCATCGTTTCGTCAAATTCCGTCCATGTCGAGCGCCCCGCCGACTTGGAGCGGTACAGAGCTATATCGGCGAAGCGCTGCAGCGTTGGCGAATCCGTGGCATTGCCGGGGAAGCTTGCAAAACCGACCGAGCAACTGACGATCAACTGCAGGCGGCCACAAGCGATAGGCCTGCTCATGGCCTCCATGACCTTCGCCGCGATCTCGCGGGCACGTTCGCTGTGAATTGGCGTCACGCAGATAACACCGAACTCATCACCACCCAGCCGGCCTGCCACCTCCTGCTCCTTGCAAATTGCCCGCAACCGGTCGGCAACCGCCAGCAGCACCGCGTCTCCTACGGCATGGCCGTAATTGTCGTTGATTTCCTTGAACCGGTCGAGATCTACAAACAGAAGTTGTACACAGCCACCTTGAACATGGGCCGCATTGATGGCCGCGTCCAGATCGCGAGCGAAACTGCCCCGATTGGCGAGCGTGGTCAGAGGATCGCGCTCCGCAAGGAACAGGGCCTGCTGACGGGAGACCTCCAACTCGTGAGTGCGATCGAGGACGCGCATTTCGAGATCGTTGGCCAGCACAGTCAGGTGGCTGTTGGCGTTGTAGAGCTCAAGCGACTTCGCCTCGAGCAGCCATTCGGCCGCTTCACGTGCTCGCCGTTCGCGTTGGAGACGCCGTTCGAGACGCGCAACGCGATCCTCGGAATGGCTGGCTTCCGAGAGCATTTAAGCTATCGCACCTGTCTTCTGGATCGAAAAACGAACGAATTTCTCGCCGCCGTTTTCGTGGGAGCTTCGCTCTATTCGCACAGTCTCACCGTAGATCTGAGCCGCTCCAAGAATGAGGCCGGAGGCAAGCGCCTCGAAGGGACGGCTGCTGCGATAATCAAGGTTCATTGCCCCATGACCGACGCGCTCGGCCCGAAATTCCGGCAGCTCGGCATCGGGGTAGAGCTTACGCACCTCCACGTGGATATGCCTATCGATACTTTCGAGGAAATCAAAGAGGGTGGCTGCCGTCTTGAAGAAGTCGGGGAACGAAGCCTTGAAACGCCCGATCAAATGCTGGCCGAATAAACCCAGCAACTCGTCTGGCGGCGTGTGGCTTTGCGCGGCCAATGTGGTGACGAGAGATTGCATCTCCTTGTGGTCATAAGTTCCCACCGCGGTGTAGGCGCCACCGCTCGGCAGATCGGAAGCCTCTATGAGGTCATCCACCGCATCAGCCCCATAGGTCTGTTCCACGAAGCCCAGCAGTTCGGTGAATACCATACCCTTCATGTTGCCCTCACTCGCCTATTGGACCGACCCCAGTTCTGAGCCTAAACCGCAGCATAGAATGTATAGTTAAGGGTATAATTAAGAATGAAAAAAATCGGTCACATAAGTTGCCTCTCCGTACGCCGTCGACGTTGCAGGCAATGCTGGCGGCCCACTCCCTCGACAAGGAGGCGCGCCCTAGAGGAGCGGCCAGAATACCGGCAAACTCCGCGACGGCGTGGATATTGGATCGCTGGCGCCGTCGACAGACGCGGATCCGTCGGTTGGCGCAGTCTGTTCGGCGGCGCCGGTGGCACATCCGCCTGGCCGGTAGCATCGCGGTGCTGCGCGCCCGTCATTTGGAAACCTTGAAACCTGGCCGCTACCGGTTTGGTATCCGGGCCAACGAACTCTCCTTGGCGGCAACGGGGACGACCGGCCGCGTGACTTTCTCCGAGGTCTCAGGCTCCGAGACCTTCCTCTATTTCGATGCGCCTTTCGGGTCGGCGGTGATCCAAGTCGAGGGTGTGCACAGCGTAACTCTCGGTGACGACATTGCAGTCGCGATCAACCCCGATCGCTTCTAATGCTTCGCCGCCGACAGCGACGGCGTCCTGATGGCCGCGCCGGAGCCGTCCATGGGAGGGCAATCCTGATGGCCCGTCTACCTCGATGGCCTCGGCCACCGCTATGGCGCTGCCCCCTATGCACTTGAGAAGTCGGACATTCTGTCGAGGACGGCAAGACTACGCGTTGCTCGGTCCGTCCGGCTGTGGCAAGGCCACGATGCTGAACATCATGTCGGGATTGCTGTTCCCGTCGGACGGACGTGTCGTGCTTGGCGACCGGGATGTCACGCGCGTCAGGACGGCTGACCGTAACATCGCGCAGGTGTTCCAGTTCCCAGTGATCTACCCATCGAAAACTGTGTTCGGAAACCTGGCCTTTCCACTTGAAACGCCACCTTGGTTTGCTTGGCATGACGCCAAAAGAATATCGCTAAGTGAAGCCTGCCTTCCGACTTTCCGATAGTGGCGCCAAACTACGCCGCGACACGGAGGCTAGCGGTCTCGGCCGCAAGGCTGGACCTGTTGAGAAGGCGCCCGCGAAGCGGAAGGCGAAGGCTTAACGCCCCTCCACATGACGGAGCGTCAAGACTCAGATACCGCTTGGCGAAGCGGGCGGCGATGATTCAACAGCCCGCAGTTGTCTTTTTCATCTGGATAAGGGCGGCGCCCTTCGCGTCGACTGTCGCCTGACCAGCCGCCGAGGACTGTGCGCTGCCAGTCTGCTGGCCGGGGGCACAATCTTTTACCGTATTCGGTTTCGATGTGCCGCCCGTTATGGTGGGGTCAAGCTTCATTCCGCCGGCCGCACCATAATTCGTTCCTCGTCGGTTATCGGCCCTGAGGCCGCTTCTTCGGCGCGCTTCTTCTCGATCTGGCCGACGGCGTCGACGACGGCGTCGAAAGTCAGCATGGTCGAGGCATGCCGCGCCTTGTAGTCGCGCACCGGCTCCAAATATTTCAGATCCGCGAAGCGGCCGTCAGGCGGCGCGCCATTTTCCTTCAGCATCTTCAGCATGGCCTCACGCACCGCACGCAGTTCTTCGGCGTTCGCGCCGACGACATGCTGCGCCATGATCGAGGACGATGCCTGGCCGAGCGCGCAGGCCTTCACGTCATGTGCGAAATCCGTGACCACGCCGTCCTGCATCTTGAGGTCGACGATGACGGTCGAGCCGCACAGCTTGGAATGCGCCTTGGCGGTCGCGTCGGGATGTTCCAGGCGACCGATGCGGGCGATGTTTCCGGCAAAACCGAGAATTTTCGCATTATAGACGTCGTTTATCATTATTTTCCAATCCGTCGCCGCCAAGCGAACAGCGATTGCCGCTGCCGTGTCTTCCTTTCGCTCGTCATGACCTTATATAATGCTGGCAGTCCGGTATCGACAAGACAACGAAAGTCAGTGTCCTAGCCGGAAAGTTCACGCCACTTGCGGGGCTGGAAACGGGGCGAGTTTCCGACACCGAAAGGTCGTGGTCCGTTCAACTCGTTCCTCCGCCGAGAGGGACTACGGGAGACGCCTTTATGGATGCCGTTATTAAGAAACTCATGCCCCAGTCGGCCTATATGGAGAAGCCGGTTACCGACCGGCCGAGCGAAGCCGAAGTCGAGGCCGCCGTGCGCACGCTTTTGCGTTGGACCGGCGACAATCCGGACCGCGAAGGGCTGGTCGACACGCCAAAGCGGGTGGCCAAGGCCTTTCGCGAAATGTTCGGTGGCTACGACATGTGCCCGGCCGAGGAACTCGGCCGCACCTTCGAAGAGGTCGCCGGTTACGACGACCTGGTCATCGTCAAGGACATAACATTCCATTCGCATTGCGAGCACCACATGGTGCCGATCATCGGCAAAGCGCATGTCGGCTATCTGCCGGACGGCAAGGTCGTCGGCCTGTCCAAGATCGCACGCGTGGTCGATATCTTCGCCCATCGCCTGCAGACGCAGGAGGCCCTAACGGCCCAGATCGCCGGCGTCATCCAGGATGTGCTCAATCCGCGCGGCGTCGCCGTGATGATCGAGGCAGAGCACATGTGCATGGCTATGCGCGGCATCCGCAAGCAAGGTTCGACCACCCTGACCTCGACCTTCACTGGTGTCTTCAAGGACACGCCCGAGGAGCAGGTTCGTTTCGTCACCATGGTGCGCGGCGGCGGGGTCTAAATGGCCCTCGCCGGCCACCAAGAACAAGGACCGGCGATGTCGGCACTGGAATTTCCGAAAGCTCCGTCAGACAAGAAGGCGTTGGAGGAAGGCGCGGTGTTTTCACCGCGCTTCGACGCAGCCGGCCTGGTCACCGTCGTCGTCACCGATGCCGCAGACGGTATGCTGTTGATGGTGGCTCACATGAATGCGCAGGCGCTGGCACTGACGCTGGAGAGCGGCATCGCTCACTACTGGTCGCGCTCGCGCAATGGGCTGTGGAAAAAGGGCGAAACATCAGGCAATTTCCAGCAGGTTGTCGACGTGCTCACGGATTGTGACCAGGACGCCATATGGTTGCGCGTCAAAGTGTTGGGCCACGACGCAACTTGTCACACCGGCCGGCGTTCATGCTTTTATCGGACGGTGAGGCTTGTCGATGGCAAGGGGACGCTTGCCGACGACGGCAACAAGCCGCTGTTCGATGCGGAAAACACATATCGGAAACCACCAGTTTGAACCTTCTGCCTGACACCAGCGACACAAATTCATGATTTCGATACGGCCCGCCTGTATATTAGCCCCGGGACAAGGGAGATCTTGATGCTCGAGTGGGCGTCATTGCGTAACAGACCAGATGTCAGGGAGGCCAACGGCCTGTCCTCCTCCGGCGGCGCATCGGAAACAGCAAGTCAAACCGGCATTTCGCTCGCCTTGGGCGGTGGTTGCGCCCGCGGCTGGGCGCATATCGGCGTGCTGCGTGCGCTTGACGAAGCCGGCATCGAAGTCTCGATGATCGCCGGCACCTCGATTGGCGCGCTGGTCGGCGGTTGCTATCTCGCCGGCAAACTGGACGAGCTCGAAGAATTCGCCCGCAGCCTGACCAAGCGACGTATCTTCGGCCTGCTCGATCTCAACCTGCGCGGCAGCGGCCTTTTCGGTGGCATGAAGCTCGACGCCCGGCTGCGCGAGCACATGGCCGGCATTCGTTTCGAGGACCTGGCCAGGCCATTCGTCGCCGTCACATCCGAAATCCGCACGGGGCATGAAATCTGGCTTTCAAGTGGCTCGCTGATCACCGCCATGCGCGCCTCGTATGCGCTGCCCGGCGTGTTCGAGCCCGTGAATTGCAACGGCCGCGTGCTCGTCGATGGCGCGCTGGTCAACCCGGTTCCGGTTTCGGTCTGCCGCGCCTATGAGCAGCCACTCGTCGTGGCGGTCAACCTTCACTACGATCTGTTCGGTCGCGCCGCCGTCATCAAGCATAGTGCCGGCGAACTGGTCGTCGAAAAGGACGCGCCTAAGCCCGGCCAGGTCGACACCGAGCGCCAGTCGCACCAGACGCGGCTCGGCATCACCGGCGTCATGGTCGAGGCTTTCAACATCATCCAGGACCGGATTTCGCGCGCCAGGCTTGCCGGCGATCCGCCAGACATGTCACTGCAGCCGAAGCTCAGCCATATCGGCCTGACCGAATTCCATCGCGCCGACGAGGCGATCAGCCTCGGCTATCAGGCGACGATGGCGCAGATCGGCGAACTGACCCGGCTGCAAACGGTTCTCGCCTGATCGACGTCATGCCCGCGCCGCATCGGTGATGCGAAATTGCACAGTGCGGTTGCCGTTCCAGTAATTGCCCGACAACGAACCGGCGACGTGGATTGTCTTGCCGCGGTTCTTGAACAGGAATTCGCCGAGTGCGGTATCGACGGCGCGAAAGGCGATCGCCTGGATGCGGCCGCCGCTTTCCGATTGTAGCTCGACGCGGATGTGGTTGGTGCCGACCGGCCGCGCATCGGCCAGTCGGTGACGCGGCAGCACGAAGACGGGTGCCACATGCCCGGCACCGAAGGGTCCGGCCTTTTCCAGTGCGTCAAGAAGGCCGAGCGTCGCGCCTTCGGCGGCAAGCGCACCGTCGATCGCCAGGCTTTCCTCGCCCTGCAGGCGAAACACATCGGCCGCCGCCCGCTCTTCGAAAAACGCCCTGAGCTCGCCGAGCTTCGCCCGCTCCACGGTGATGCCCGCCGCCATGCCGTGGCCGCCGCCCTTGACGATCAGCCCGGCATCGGCCGCCTCGCGCACCAGCCGGCCGAGGTCGAAGCCCGACACCGAGCGGCCCGAGCCGGTGCCGGTGCCATTGGCGTTGAAGGCAATGGCGAAGGCAGGCCGCCGCGCATGATCCTTCAGCCGTGAAGCAAGCAGACCGACAATGCCAGGATGCCAGGTGTTGCTGGCGGTGACGACGATGGCAGGGCCATTGCCGCCGGCAAGCTCGGCATCGGCCTCGACACGTGCCGCCGCGAGCATCTCCTGCTCCATCAGCTGCCGTTCCTGGTTGAGCCGGTCGAGCGTCTCGGCAATACTGCGCGCCTCGACCGGGTCGTCGGTCGCAAGCAGGCGGCTGCCGAGCGCGGCATCGCCGATGCGTCCGCCGGCATTGATGCGCGGGCCGATCAGATAGGCCAGATGGAAGGTGCTGACCGGCTCGCCGATACGCGAGACCCGTGCGAGCGCAGCAAGCCCTTCGTTCTTCTGCTGGCGCGCCATCTGCAGTCCCTTGACCACGAAGGCGCGGTTGACGCCGGTCAGCGGTACCACGTCGCAGACGGTGGCAAGGGCGACGAGATCGAGCAGCGAAAGCAGGTCGGGCGGCGTGGCATCGGCCATCCGGCCACGCAGGATCCTGGCCGTCTGCACAAGGGCGAGGAAGACCACGCCGGCGGCACAGAGATGGCCCTGCCCGGAAAGGTCGTCGTCGCGATTGGGATTGACGACGGCAATTGCCGCCGGCAAGGCACCACCGACCTGGTGATGGTCGAGCACCACGACATCGGCCCCGGCCTCGTTGGCGGCATCGATGGAAACGGCACTGTTGGTGCCGCAATCGACGGTGACGATCAGTGTCGCGCCACGCGAGACCAATTCACGCATGGCGTCTGGATTGGGACCATAGCCCTCGAAAATGCGATCCGGAATGTAGATTTCCGAAGGCACCGAGAAATGCGCAAGGAACCTTTTCAGCAAGGCCGACGAAGCGGCGCCGTCGACATCATAGTCGCCGAAGATCGCCACCTTTTCCCTGGCCATCACTGCGGCGGCGATGCGGGCCGCCGCCCTGTCCATGTCGGTCAGCGATGCTGGATCCGGCAGAAGATCGCGGATCGTCGGGTCGAGAAACCGCTCGGTCTGCTCGGCGGTGACGCCGCGCCCGGCAAGCACCCGCGCGACGATGTCGGGCACCCCATACCCTTGCGCGATGGCAAGCGCGATCATGTCCTGGCGCTCGGTCAGCCGGTGTTCCCAGGAAACCCCTGATACCGACTGCCTGACATCGAGGAAGAGGCGCTTTTCGCCGGTCATACGTTTTGCCAACTCATGGTTGGCCGCACGATAATGCATGTCGCCCAAAAGTATGCAGCGGTTTTGGGACAACGAACAACAACCTAATGCGCGTCGCGTGAACGCGACGCGCATTGGGCCAAAGACAGGCAAGGCCAAGTGGTGCGCGGTGATGCGCCGTCCCGGGAGATTTCAAGAAAACTACGCTTTCCGCTTTTCAGCCTGGCGCCCGCAGCCATTCGTCGGCCGCATCGTCCATCGTCTTTTCCGCACCGTCCTTGAGCCAGGCCATGAAAGGCCGGTCGAACCTGAACGCATCGCCGCATTCCCGGATGAGAAAGCGGCGCACGTTCTGGGTACTGCGATAGGACTTCGTGATGGCGGTGGCGCGCGAAATCGGATCCGCGTGCCAGTCGAACGGGTTCATCGTCAAATCCTTGCAGCCGGCATCGGATGCGCCCAACTGGCTAACAATTGCAAGGTGGCTGCGCAAGCGGGCGTCAGAATTTGTCCAGGTCCTGATGGCGGGCCTTGATCTCGCGCACCGTCCGCGACGACGAGCGCAGCACGATCGTGTGGGTGGTGATATAGTTGCGGCCAAACTTGACGCCTGCCAGCATGTTGCCGTCGGTGACGCCGGTGGCCGCGAACAACACGTCGCCGCGCGCCATCTCTTCGGCTCGATAGACCCGCTTCGGATTGGAAATACCCATCTTTGCCGCGCGTGCGACCTTTTCCGGCGTGTCGAGGATCAGCCGGCCCTGCATCTGGCCACCGGTGCAACGCAGCGCGGCCGCGGCCAGCACGCCCTCGGGTGCGCCGCCAGTGCCGAGATAGATGTCGATGCCGGTTTCCTCGGGATCGGTGGTGTGGATGACGCCGGCGACATCGCCGTCGCCGATCAGCCGGATCGCAGCACCCGTGGCGCGCACGTCGTCGATCAGCTTGGCATGACGCGGCCGGTCGAGGATACAGGCAGTGATGTCCGGCACGGCGACGCCCTTGGCCCGGGCGAGATTGGCGATGTTTTCGGCCGGCGAGGCATCGAAATCGATGATCCCGTCGGCGTAGCCCGGACCGATAGCGATCTTTTCCATGTAGACGTCGGGCGCGAACAGCAGGCTACCCTTCTCAGCGATTGCGATAACGGCGAGCGCATTGGCCAGGTTCTTGGCGCAGATTGTCGTGCCTTCCAGCGGATCGAGCGCGATATCGACGGCCGGACCTTTCCCGGTGCCGACCTCCTCGCCGATATAGAGCATCGGCGCCTCATCCCGTTCGCCCTCGCCGATCACCACCGTGCCCTTGATGGCAAGCCGGTTGAGCTCCTGGCGCATGGCATCCACGGCGACCTGGTCAGCCGCCATTTCGTCGCCGCGCCCGCGTAGCTTGGCGGCGGCGACTGCTGCCCGTTCGGTGACGCGCACCAGCTCCATGGTGAGTATCCGGTCGAGACCGGCGACGATGTTCTGGGCCACATTCATCTGGTGATTTCCTCGTTGGCAATACAGCCTCCCGCCGGAGGTGGGCCTTTTTTGTCAAACGAGCATGACAACGGCAAGACCTGCCAATAGTTTTGTCCGAAAAGATAGCAATATCAATCGATTAAATTGCAATCTGAAACGACATCCGCCCGCTCGCTGCGGACCGCACCGGCCTTCAAAAGGTGAAAAATCGCGCCATTCTCTGCCTAGAACACCGCGAGATATTTGAGCAGCGAAATGATGCCGATGATGATGACGATGATCCGGACGATCTGCCGCGTCCTGCCATCCAATGGCAAGCGCTGGACAAGATAGAGAACCAGGATGATCACCAGAAAGGTGATCAGGATGCCGATCAAGGCAGATGAAGCCATGGTACCCTCCTCCAAAAGACGTGCTGAAACAGGGAAATAGGCCGGAAAAGCCGGCCTTGTCGCGCTGCGGTCAGTACCAGCGGCGCGACGTATCGTTCATCGACTGACCAATGGCGAACCCTGCCATAAAGCCGAGCAGACCGATCACGCCGACCACGGCCGTCGTCGTACCGGGATTTTCGCGCGCGACTTCCGAGACCGCATGGGCGTGTGTGCGCAGCTGCTGCGCGGTTCGCGACCTGCGGGTCGTGTCGTAGAACTCGGACGCCTGCTCGCTGGCGTCATTGAGCATTTCCGCGCCCCGTGCCGAAATGCTCTTGTTGATCTTGGTGATCTCCTTGCGCAGTTCGGCGATCTGCTTTTCCAGCGTCTTCTGGATGTCGTCAATATCAGGGGTGCCGGATTTGTTGGTGTCGGCCATGAAGCGGTTCCTTTGATTGCTGACCAAAAGAACGGCGCCGGCACGAATTCGTTCCGGTCGGCCGCGGCTGCTAGCCGTCGGACGCGGCTATCGGGCGGGAACTAGCCTGCCCGCTCGATGCGGATGACCTGCGGCTTGTCGGTCAGGTGGCCGTCCTTGGTGATGCCGTCGACGGCCTTGCGCACGGCGGCCTCTGTCGTCTCATGGGTGACGAGGATCACCGTCTTTTGCGCCGCCGCTTCACCGTTAACCGCGTGCTGAACGATCGATTCCAGCGAAATGTCGTTGTCGGCCATGCGCTTGGCTATTGCCGCGAACACGCCGATGCGATCATGCACGGTCAGCCGGATGAAGTAGCCGCCGGCATGGCTGCGCATCTGCGCCTTCTTGTAGGGCTTCAGCTCCTTCGCCGGCCGGCCGAACACGGGGCCATGCTGGAAGCCGGGCCGGCTCTTGGCGATGTCGGCGATGTCGCCGATGACGGCCGATGCGGTGGCATTGCCGCCGGCGCCGGGACCGGACAGCAGCAGCTCTCCAAGAATGTCGGTCTCGATCGCCACCGCGTTGGTGACGCCATGCACCTGTGCGATGACCGAGGCCGTCGGCACCATGGTCGGGTGCACGCGCTGCTCGATGCCGCTGTCAGTGCGCTGGGCGACGCCAAGCAGCTTGATCCGGTAGCCAAGATCGCCCGCCGCGCGGATGTCGGCCTGGGAGATGTTGGAAATGCCTTCCATGTAGATGTCGTTGGCGGCGATCCTTGTGCCAAAGGCAAGGCTGGTCAGGATCGACAACTTGTGCGCCGTGTCATGGCCCTCGATGTCGAAGGTCGGATCGGCCTCGGCATAGCCCAGCCGCTGTGCGTCCTTCAGGCAGGCGTCGAACGAGATGCCCTCGGCCTCCATGCGGGTCAGGATATAGTTGCAGGTGCCGTTGAGAATGCCGAAGACGCGGGTGACCGAATTGCCTGCCATCGCCTCGCGCATCGTCTTGATGACGGGGATGCCGCCCGCCACTGCCGCCTCGTAGTTGAGCAGCACGCCGCGCTTCTCGGCGATCTCGGCCAGCGCCACGCCATGCTTGGCGAGCAACGCCTTGTTGGCGGTGACGACATGGCGGCCGGCTTCGAGTGCCGCCTTCACCGACAAGCGCGCCGGCCCCTCGTCGCCGCCGATCAGTTCGACGAACACGTCGATTTCGGCGATCTGGGCCATCTCGACCGGATCGTCGAACCAAGTTGCCGCACTGATATCGACGCCGCGATCACGCTTCTGGTCGCGCGCCGAGACCGCGGTGACGATGATATCGCGCCCGCACTGCCGGGTCAGTTCCGCCGCTTTGTCGCGCAGCACGCGTGCCACCGATGCGCCGACGTTGCCGAGACCGGCTATTCCAACACGCAATGCTTCAGCCATGTCCGGCGACGTCCCTCAAGTCAGATCGAAATTGTCCGCAGCTGCAAGCTTACCGGTGAGCGGAAAGCGGCACGACGTTGTTGGGCTGCTTGGCGCTGGCCGCCAGGAAGCGCTTGATGTTGCGCGCGGCCTGCCGGATCCGGTGCTCGTTCTCGACCAGCGCGATGCGCACGTGATCGTCGCCATGTTCGCCGAAGCCGACACCTGGCGCCACCGCCACGTCGGCATGTTCGATGAGCAGCTTGGAGAATTCGAGCGAGCCGAGATGCCGGAACGGCTCCGGGATCGGCGCCCAGGCGAACATCGATGCCGCCGGTGCCGGAATGGGCCAGCCGGCGCGGCCGAAGGCATCGACCATCACGTCGCGGCGCTTGTGGTAGATGTCGCGAACTTCGGCGATGTCGGCGCCGTCGCCGTTGAGCGCGTGTGCTGCCGCCACCTGGATCGGCGTGAAGGCGCCGTAGTCGAGATACGACTTTACCCGGGTCAGCGCCGAGATCAGGCGCTCGTTGCCAACCGCAAAGCCCATGCGCCAGCCGGGCATGGAAAAGGTCTTCGACATTGAGGTGAATTCGACGCAGACGTCGATCGCGCCCGGCACCTGCAGCACCGAAGGCGGCGGATTGCCATCGAAATAGATCTCCGAATAGGCAAGGTCGGACAGGATGATGATATCGTTCTTCTTGGCGAAGGCGACCACGTCCTTGTAGAAATCAAGCGAGGCGACCAGCGCCGTCGGGTTCGACGGATAGTTGAGGATCAGCGCCAGCGGCTTCGGGATCGAATGCTTGACACCGCGCTCCAGCGCCGGGATGAAGCCGTCGTCCGGCTCTACCTGCAGCGAACGGATGACGCCGCCCGACATGATAAAGCCGAAGGCATGGATCGGATAGGTAGGGTTCGGGCACAGGATCACGTCGCCCGGCGCGGTGATCGCCTGCGCCATGTTGGCGAAGCCCTCCTTCGAGCCAAGCGTGGCCACCACTTGCGTGTCGGGGTTGAGCTTCACGCCGAAGCGGCGAGCGTAATAGTTGGCCTGGGCGCGGCGCAGGCCCGGAATGCCGCGCGACGAGGAATAGCGGTGTGTACGCGGATCGCGCACGACCTCACACAGCTTGTCGACAATGGCCTTGGGCGTCGGCAGGTCCGGATTGCCCATGCCGAGGTCGATGATGTCGGCGCCGCGCGAACGGGCGCTGGCCTTGAGCCGGTTGACCTGCTCGAAGACGTAAGGCGGAAGCCGGCGGACCTTGTGAAATTCTTCCATGGCAGTTCCAGACAGCAAAAGGGGTATTGGGCGCGCGCTATATACTTATTTGCAGGTAGGGTCGAGGGCGGCATCGCATTTGGCTTCGATCTGCTTCAGCGTTTCGTCGCCGTGCCTCTTGGCTAGCTCCGTCAGCGCCGCCTGATCGGCGACCTTCGGACTGCCGCCTTTTGCCGCCTGCGAATTCTCATCCGCCTTCAATTGCGCAAGCTTGGCGTTCTTCTCGGCTTCGGTGAACTGCGGCGCCGCCACCTGCGGCTTGATGTTCAGGTTCGGAAAGGTACCGGTATCCTTCGGTCCCGCGCTCACAGCAATCGGCGTCGGGCCGCTGGTGTTGGTGCTCGAGCACCCGGCCATCCCCATGAGGACAATCGCCGCACCGATGCGGCAAAAACGTCCGGCGTCGAAAAAAACAGTCTCGCCAATATTAATCGTCATATTGTTTCCTTGGCAGCCGATGTAGAGCGAGATTGGACCCGGTCGGATGTCCCATGTTAATATGTCAAGAAAAGGCCTCGGGAGGAACCCCGCCAACCATGTCCAAAACACCCGATTCGGGCAAAGCGGAAGATGACGAGCCTTCGACCGTCGAGCAATATCTGGTGAAGGACCCGGAACGCTTCGCCCTGAACGTGGCGCGCATGATCGAGCAGGCCGGCAAGGCCGCTTCCGCCTGGGCTGAGCCCCGCGAAAAAGGCGAGGTGCGCGATCACGTCGCCGAGCCGGTCGTCGACATGGTGAAGACCTTTTCCAAGCTCAGCGAATACTGGCTGTCCGATCCGCAGCGCGCGCTGGAAGCGCAGACGCGGTTGTTCTCCGGCTACATGACTGTCTGGGCCAACGCCATTCAGCGCACCAGCAACGCCGCGGAAGCCACCGAAGATGCCGTCAAGCCGGAGCGCGGCGACAAGCGCTTCCTCGACCCGGAATGGGGCCGCAACGCGTTCTTCGATTTTCTCAAACAGGCCTATCTCGTCACCTCGCGCTGGGCGGCCGACCTGGTCGAACACGCCGAAGGTCTGGACGAGCATACCCGCCACAAGGCCGGCTTCTACGTCAAGCAGGTGTCCAACGCCATCTCGCCGTCGAATTTCATCCTGACCAATCCGGAACTGTTTCGCGAAACCGTCGCCTCCAACGGCGAGAACCTGGTGCGCGGCATGAAGATGTTGGCCGAGGACATCGCCGCCGGCAAGGGCGACCTGAAGCTGCGCCAGGCCGACTACTCGCCTTTCGAGATCGGCAGGAACATCGCCACCACCCCAGGCAAGGTGGTTGGCCGCAGCGATGTCGCCGAGATCATCCAGTACGATCCGACAACCGAGACGGTGCTCAAGCGACCGCTGCTGATTTGCCCGCCATGGATCAACAAGTTTTATATCCTCGATCTGAACCCGCAGAAATCCTTCATCCGTTGGGCGATCGATCAGGGCCATACCGTTTTCGTGATCTCCTGGGTCAACCCGGACGAGCGCCACGGCACCAAGGGCTGGGAGGCTTACATCCGCGAGGGCCTGCAATACGGCCTCGACACCGTCGAAAAGGCCACCGGTGAACGCGACGTCAATGCGATCGGCTATTGCGTCGGCGGCACGCTCTTGGCGGCAGCACTGGCGCTGATGGCGCGCGAAGGCGACGACCGAATAAAGTCGGCGACGTTCTTCACCACGCAGGTCGATTTCACCCATGCCGGCGACCTGAAAGTCTTCGTCGATGAAGAGCAGGTCGCGGCGGTAGAAAAGTCGATGAGCGAAAAGGGCTATCTCGACGGCACCAAGATGGCGACTGCCTTCAACATGCTGCGGTCCGGCGACCTGATCTGGCCCTATGTCGTCAACAACTACATGCGTGGCAAGGATCCCCTGCCCTTCGATCTGCTCTACTGGAATGCCGATTCGACCCGCATGGGCGCGGCCAATCACTCCTTCTACCTTCGCAACTGCTATCTCGAGAACAACCTCTCGCGCGGCACGATGGAACTGGCGGGCCACACGGTTTCGCTCGGAGACGTCACCATTCCTGTGTACAACCTCGCCTCCAAGGAAGATCACATCGCGCCGGCGCTTTCGGTGTTTCTCGGCTCGAAATATTTCGGCGGCAAGGTCGAGTACGTCATGGCCGGATCAGGCCATATCGCAGGCGTCGTCAACCCGCCGGCATCCAACAAATACCAGTACTGGACCGGCGATACGCCGACGGGCGACTTCGGCCAATGGACAGCCAAGGCCACCGCTCATCCAGGTTCCTGGTGGCCGCACTGGCAAGACTGGATAGAGGCCAAGGACAACACCCGTGTGCCCGCTCGCAAACCCGGCAAGCATATGAAAACCTTAGGGGATGCTCCTGGCACCTATGTGAAGGTGCGTGTGTAACGGACTGTAATGTCTGGTGAGTTGACGCACCGGTAAAAGCGGGCGAAATGGTGTAGTCAACCATTGAGCAGCCGTAATTCGGCAATCACTGCAAAAATACTTCCAGGCTTGCGGATTTGATACAAGTCTCGTTTCCGGATCGGAGACAAAGGTCACCTTGACACGGCGTATCGCTGCCGCACCAGGGATATGCCGACCGGGCATCGAGGGGGAATTTGACTTTGAAATCAGCAGGATGGAGCCTCGCAAAGGGAGAACGCCACGCCATCGTGGCAGCGCTCTGCTCATTGCTTCTGGCCTCCTGCACCTCGGCTGGCGACCCGACGATGTCGGCTGGAATGCCCGGCTATAATGCCACGGCATCGGACATTAATAAGGCCTCTGGCGCCACGCCGACCGCCGTCGCCGATTCGTCCGAGGTCACGACCGAGCAGACGACCGTGATGACGGCCAGCGATACGACGCTTCCCGAGACGATCGCCTATGTCCCGATGGCCAAGCCCCAAGCCGCCTTTCCACTGACCACTCCGGCCGGCAGCGAAACGATTGTCGGACAAACGCCCCAGTCCTTGCAGCAGCAGGCACAGACAACGCAGCAGAGCGACGCGGTCGCCGAAAAGATCGCTGCCGCAGATGCCGGCGTGAATGCGCCGAAGCCGACAGCCGCTCCGGTCATGAACAATCCGGTCTATGTGACGGCTGGCGAGATGCCGCAGCCCGAAGCGCCGAAGAAAAGAGGCTTCTTGGCCTCGATGTTTGGCGCCACGCCTGCTTCGGCGACGCCGCTTATCAACACCCGGTCGGGCGAGCAGCCAGCGACGCAGGCCAAACCGGCGCCAACCGCGGCAAAGCCGATCATCATGCTCGCCTCGGCCAATTCCGCGGAAAAACCGGTGCAACTGGCTTCGACCGGCGGCGAGACTGGCCACATCACCGGTAGTGATGCCTTGCCCGGCGTGCGCCAGACAGCCCTGTTCGAAATCAAGCGCAAGTCCGGCCTCGACGACGAAAGCGACGTCGACCTCAACGAGGACGAGGGGCCAATCGGCGGCTCCTATCAGGTTGCGTCCGCCGCCGGCATGGCCCGGTTGGCGCCCAACGGGCTGCTCAAGCAGAACGAGAGCGTCGACGTGGCCTGCCTGAAGCCGTCGTTGGTCCGCGTGCTGAAGACGATCGAGGGCCACTACGGCCGCAAGATGATGGTGACCTCGGGCTATCGAGACCCGGCTCGCAACCGCCGCGCCAACGGCGCCAAGAATTCGCTGCACATGTATTGCGCCGCCGCCGACATCCAGGTCCCCGGCGTTTCGAAATGGGAACTGGCGAGCTACATCAGAACCATGCCCGGCCGTGGCGGCGTCGGCACCTACTGCCACACAGAATCCGTCCACGTCGACGTCGGCCCAGAGCGTGACTGGAACTGGCGTTGCCGCCGGCGCAGCGGCGGCGACGACGGCTAGCGGCGCGATTTCACGGGCCGGAAGTATGTTAGCAGCCACTGATCGCCAAGTCATGCTGGCACCCTGCCCAGCCCTGGCGAATGTGCCGTTTTTACAAGCCGGAAAAAAGTTGTCCAAGGTGGCGCCTGACGGGTTGCCGGTTGCGCGCAACGCCAGTATAAGCCGCTTCGTCTGAGCGCGCCCATCGTCTAGCGGTTAGGACACCGCCCTTTCACGGCGGTAACAGGGGTTCGATTCCCCTTGGGCGTACCAGAACTTTCCAAACGCAGCTTGCAAGGTGCCGGCCGGTTGACGCAACCGTGACAAAGGCGGCGTTGCGGCACAGCGTGCACTGAGAAGGGGCACCCGCCGATTAAGGCGCCCTCTTCACGGGTTGGTAGAAACACGGGACGGCGGTGCGACCGCCGCGTTCCCATACTGGGCAGCCTAACCGCCGACCAACGGCACGGTGACGGTTGTCGCGTAGTTGACCGGGAAGTTGCTGAAGTAAGGGAAGTCGATGACGAAGGCGTAGGTGGCGGTCAGATGCGCCATGCGGAAGCCACCACTCGCCGGGTCGATGACGATCGTGACATTCACATCCGTCAAACCCAACGCCTGCAGTTTCTGCGTGACGATCGATTGGATGTCGGCTTGGGTCAGCGTGTTCTGAAGCTGCAACGAGCGTGATGATGTTTCCAACACATAGCGAACGCTGGACACGGAGTGCATCGACCAGCCGAAGGCGAAGATCCCGAACAGCAGCATGACGAGGAAAGGCGCGATCAGCGCGAACTCCAACCCAGCCCCGCCCGACCGATCCTGACTGAACGCGTTCGTCTTAGCGGACACGGATCACCTCCAGATGGCCGATGGTGCTGGAACCGGAAAAGGCACCGAAGGCGACGGGCGGCAACCAGGTGGCCGTTGCCTGGATCTGAACATAGACCGATGGCGCCTTCGGCCCACTGCACATGGTGGAAGCGTCGACCACGGTCGTCCCGCACATGTAGATCCGGCTTAGCGTGACCTGACCGTCCTCCGGCCGATTCTCCCAACTCGAAATGGCAACGGCCTGCGTCGCCGTATCGTTGGTCGATCCTGCCATGATCAAGTTCGCCGCAGTCTTCACGCCAGCGCGCATCGACAGCGAACTCGTTACGTAGGACCAGCCGTCCAGAATACCAAGCAGCACGAGGCAAAGGATGGGCAGGACCAGCGCGAACTCGACCGCCGCAACGCCCGCATCATCTCCAAGGATCGGCGTCGATCGGCGTTCCACGTAGCTACTCGGCCAGTGCCACGGACTGCGCGGCTGGAATGTCGCGCATTCCGAGGCTCGAGCAATTCTGATTGACAGTCGCGCTGCCGGACCATTGAATCGTGTTGGCAACCACCTGGGTGCAGCCGCTGTTGCCCGAGAAATTGCCGAGGTAATTGACTTGTTGCTTGGGAAAATAGAGCGCGCCGGTCAAAAGCGAGTCCGCCGTGCCGTTGAAGGTGCTCTGCGCCGCGGTCCCCGTCCTGTCGCCATAGAACAGCACCCCGGAATAGGTGCCTGAGGTCGGCGCGCTCAGCGTCACCGTGGCGTTGCCGTTCATGCTGACGGTGTTGCTGCCTTGCATGAAGATGGTAACCCCGCTGCCCAAAATGACCGCACCCGCGTTGATCTTCAAATTGCCCTGCACGACATAGACGCCGGGAGAAAGCGTGATGGTGCCGTTGAGGTTCATGCCACCGCAATAGGTCCCGGGCTGGATTGTCTGCGTCGTCTTGTTGCCGTTAATATTCTTGCACGGGTTGCTGGCCGCCGGCGTTGGTAGGTCGGCAAATGGGTCGCTGGCGGGCAGCGCCTGGGTGATCGGCGCGGCGCAGACCGTGGTGACGGGATTGCTGAGAGAGACACCGCCCGCCGATATCAGGCAATCGACCTGGAGGGCCGCCGAGCCCTGAAGCTTGATGGCGTCCGGGGCGTTCGAATTGGACATGATGACGCAGTGTGTGACCTTAACGCTGGTATTGCCGGAAAACCCTACAGCCTGCGAGGCGGTCGGATCGAGCGCTTCCATGCAGGCCTTTGAGGCGTCGGTGATCAGGGCCACCGCCCTCGCCTGCTCGGGAACCTGGGCCTGGGTGAAGATTGAGGTGAACATCCGGTCGAGGTTCTGGCGGACTATGACCTCGACTGCTTTCTTCGTCGTATTCGGTCCCGACGTCGGCGGCGTGTTGACGACGATCGTGCCCGAGCCCAGCCCATTCGTGGCGGCCGACTGGGTCGCGGCCGCGACGATGGTCGGCTTGTCGGAACCCGAGATCTGTTCAAGCGCGCCGGCATAGGCGGCGGCATCGGCCGTCGCCTGCAATCTCAGGCTGTTGTAGTACCAATAGGAGGTCTCGACACCGAAGCCCGCGGCGCCGACAACAATGGGCAACGTCAGGGCAAAAATGGTGGCGACATTCGCGCTTGTTCCCCGGCGAATACCGTTCGCGATACGTCGAATCCCGGTGAAGCAAATGAAGGTCATAACCTAGATTAGAAAGCACGCATGTATGAACGAATGGCTAAAAAGTTCAGTTCATTTTTGATCAGCTATCTGTTGTCCTCAAAAAAATGGGTTCGTTGTCTGATCAGCGAGCATGCAAGGCAACAGACGTCTTAAAGGCCGTGCCCCGATGGATGAGTTCCGGGGATAGTTTACCGTTTGCTAACAGCACGATTGCAGAGCCGGAGGCAAGGATCGGCCGGCTCGCCTTCGCAATGGGACTTATGCGCGGCAAATCGGGGACCAAGGTCCGTCTGGCGGGTTCATCGACGACGTCGCATGATTCACCGAGCGGGACGGCCGACTCGAAGGATGGACCATGAAAAATCGAACCAATCTGCTCGCAGCGGTTGCGGCGCTCGCACTTCTCGACTCTCCGGCCTTCGCGGGTCCTGGCGGCAATGGTAATGGCGGCGGTCACGGCGGTGCAAACGGTAACGGCGGGAATTCAGCTGGAGCTGGTTCGCAGGGGCATGGAGCTGCAACATCAGCGGCGGCAAAAGATCCTTCCACCAGCGGTTTGACAAAGGCGCTCAGCGTCGTGGCGACCACGCCGGCATCGCCGCAGGCTACGCTCTCCCTGCAGGCAGCCCTGGACAAGCTCTTGGCCAAGAACGCAACCGAAGATCCGGCAGACACGACGGATGACTCATCGGACGAAACCACTGACTCTACGGAATAGATTGCTTTGGGGTAGTGGCGCTTTGACGTGACACTCCTTGTGGCCCGCGCCGGTTCGCCGGTGCGGCTTTTTTCAAGCGGAAAGAACTGGCATCGTCTCCGCGACTGTCCCAGCCGACATCTCTCTCTGTACGGCCAGGAAGAACCTGCGCACTTCGTCGCTGGCTGCTGTTCTGTCCCTGCCGGATCCGACAACGAGATCGAGCAACTCCGATGCCTTCGCTCTCCAGAAGGAGGTGGCGGTTTCGCCGTGCAGGTTGCAGAGCTTCGCAGCAACCTCTCTGACCAAGAACACCTGACGGTCGATCGGGAATGCACGAACTTTTTCTGGGGACATCTTCCGAACCATGAGACTGACGCAACGAATCAACCATTGCCAACAAGCAATGGCGTAGCCGGCAAGGTGGAAACGGAAGCTTAACGATGCGGACGTTGGTGCGCATTGCAATCGGACAAGGCGAAACGGTGGCAGCCCTCAGGCCTGGAGCGCCCTCGACCCACCGTCGCGCTTGCGCGGCGTCATCATGTCCCTGGCCATCAGCCCGCTCGCCCGGCAAAACGCCATGAACGCCCGGCACGCATCCTCGGTCTTGACCACGTCCACCGTGGCGCCAAAGCAGGCGTTGAAAGCTTTCTGATAAATCGGGCCCTGATGGCGCGCAGGCCAGTCTTGGAGAAAATCGAGCGCCTGTTCGACCCCGTAGATTTCCTCGACTGGCAGGCCGGGTGCGGGTGCGATGCGCACAGGCACCTCGAATTGCAATCTGTCCATCCCACATCTCCCGAACTGGCGTCACCGGGGGCGGCAATGCCGTTCGTCGTCAAAAAATTGCCTTGACCGGCTTTTGGCCCAGAAATGTGTCGTCACTTGGGATCGTCAGAAGGGAAAAGCAAGCCGCGCAAAAATCGGCTAGACATAGCCCCATGCAAGAGGAATATCCCGAAGCGCGGCCGCATTGGGCAGTTCTTCCTTGAACCTTCTGCCCTCAAGTGCCAAATCTGGGGAGATTTTCACATCGGCTCTCTTGCAGGGCCCTACCGCCTAAACGGACAAAATGGTCACCTATCTCGACGCAGCCGCTGCACCACTCAGAAACACCGGCCAGATCCGCCTCTATGGCGAGGAAGGCTTTGCCGGCATGCGCAAGGCTTGCGATCTCACCGCGCGCTGCCTCGACGAGCTGGTGCCGATGATCGAGCCCGGCGTCACTACCGAAACCATCGATCGCTTCGTCTTCGAATTCGGCATGGACCATGGCGCACTGCCGGCGACACTCAACTATCGCGGCTACACGAAATCGTCCTGCACCTCGATCAACCATGTCGTCTGCCATGGCATCCCCGACAACAAGCCGCTCAAGGATGGCGACATCGTCAACATCGACGTCACCTATATCCTGGACGGCTGGCATGGCGATTCCTCGCGCATGTATCCAGTCGGCACGATCAAGCGCGCCGCCGAGCGCCTGCTGGAAGTCACGCATGAATGCCTGATGCGTGGTATTGCGGCGATCAGGCCCGGCGCCCGCACCGGCGCCATCGGTGCTGCCATCCAGACCTATGCCGAGGGCGAGCGCTGCTCGGTGGTGCGCGACTTTTGCGGCCACGGCGTCGGCCAGCTTTTCCATGACGCGCCGAACATCCTGCACTACGGCAGCGCCAATGAGGGCGTCGAGATGCGGCCCGGCATGATCTTCACCGTCGAGCCGATGATCAATCTCGGCCGGCCGCACGTGAAGGTCCTGTCGGACGGCTGGACCGCGGTGACGCGCGACCGCTCGCTATCGGCGCAATACGAGCACACGATCGGCGTCACCGACACCGGTTGCGAGATTTTCACGCTGTCACCCAAAAAACTCGACCGTCCGGGCCTGCCAGCCTAGAGTTTTGTCGTGTAGGGCGGCGCTGGCACCTCAATCCCGGCCGTTTGCGTAGAGCACGGCGTCATACCCGACTGGCGTCTTATGACGATTGGACACCCGTAGCATTTCGGCAGGTCGATGGTGACGACCAGTCCGTTGAGTTGGCCTGCAATTCGATCCTGCCGCCGTGACCTCGATGATGTCGGCAACGATCGAGAGGCCCAGGCCGAAGCCATGCTTCGATGCAATGCCGCGCGACGCATCTTCCTTGAAGAATGGTTCGAAAACACAAAACGAACTGGCACGGAGCAATCGATCAATAATTGTCCTTTATGATTTGCCGTATCGGGATTCCAGCGCATCTGCAATTCGTTCGCAAAGCATTTCAGCGGTGACGGTCGTTAGGTGGAGGCGAATGCGGCTTCCCTGCGTATCGATTAGCGAAACAGCAACTCCGCTATCAGAATACTCGAGGTGGCGGAGAACGTAGGTGACCACGAAATCTGATGTTTCGCTGGATCTCTTGTCGAAGTCACCCACAGATTTTTCCTCCAATTCAGATTTTATCGATATTTTGCGGATTCCATGCAACCGAAACCAGGTGCAGTTCTTCGGATTGACTCTCGGCGTCGCCTGATTTCCGAATAAAGTACTTTGTCAGCTTACCATTTTCCGCAGCCTGTACCATCCATTTGCCATGACATATTTTACCTCCACGTTGTTCGACTTGGCACACCCTCCCTCTGCTCCGCTCGGCAAATGGATAATGAGGCCATCAAGCCGTGTACTTGACGCACACGAAGCGTTTCAGTTCTGCGAAAATAAATTCGCCATTCGCCTCAAGTGTGCCGGGTTTCTATTGATCCACAACAATAGACCCGAAGCAACGCATCGCCATTAGCAGCAGAAAGCCGGTGCTTGCAGGCAGGTTTCGCCTGAACATCGATCCACCCTCACTCGATCTTGCCATCGACAATATGCAGGCGGCGGTCCATCCGCTCTGCCATCTCGAGATTGTGCGTGACCGCGACCACTGTCTTGCCGCGATCGCGCACCAACTTTTCGAGAATTGTGAAGACCCGATCGGAACTCTTGGAATCCAGGCTTCCCGTCGGCTCGTCGGCGAGGATGAGCGGCGGGTCATTGGCGAGCGAGCGCGCCACCGCCACACGCTGGCGCTGGCCACCCGAGAGCTGGTCGGGCCGCTTGTCTAAATGCTCGGCAAGTCCCAACGAGCCAAGCAGGTTGCCGGCGCGCTCGCGCATCTCTTCCCGCTTCAATCTGGCGAGCTTGCGCATTGGGATCTCGACATTCTCACGCACCGTGAATTCGGGCAGCAGGAAGTGGAACTGAAACACAAAGCCGAGCATCTCAAGCCGCGTTCTTGCCCGCTCCTTTTCGTCCATGGGACCGGTGTCACGGCCACCGATCTTCAGAGTCCCACGGGTCGGCCGATCGAGCAGCCCGAGCAGATAGAGAAGCGACGACTTGCCGGAGCCGGATGGACCGGTGACGGCGATGAACTCCTTCTCCCCGATCTCAAGCGTGATGTCCTCGACGAGCGTAACGGGGACCGTTTCCGGCAGGATGCGCGTCAGCCCTTCGGACTCGACCAGCGTGGTCATGTCGCGCCTCTGATGATGTCGACCGGGTTTTGCATCGCCGCCCGACACGCCGGCAAATATCCGGCCACCGCCGCCGAACCGACCGCGAAGCCCGTGGCGATGACGTAATGCAGCACGCTCCAGGCGATCGGCAGATGCGTCATCTCCTGGCCGGTCGCAGCGATCTCGAAGCGAACCAGCGACAGCGCGTAGACCATCGCGAAGCCGAGCACCCAGCCGAGCGCCGAACCGCCGGCGCCGATCGCCACCCCTTCCAGCAGGAACAGCCGGCGCATGTCGGCCTCGGGGAAACCGAGCGATTTCATGATGGCGATGTCGCGCGCCTTCTCGTGGGTTATGGTGGAGATGATGTTGAAGATGCCGAAGCCGGCCACCAGCATGATCGCGCCGACCACGGTATACATGATGACGTTGCGGATGACGAAGGCTTCAAGGATGGATTCGTTGGCCTCTTGCCACGCCACGGCCTTGTAGCCGAGCTCGGCTTCAGCCCGCCTCGCCACCGCGGGCGCGCGGTTCGGATCATCGAGCTTGATCCGGATTTCGTTGATCGCGTTCGGCCGCACGGACACGATCTGCGCGTTCTTTAGAAGAACGTAGGCCTCGCTCTCGTCGCGCTGGGTCGTGCCGGTGTGGAACAGCCCGGCGATCTTGAAATTGCGCGCCTGGCCTTGCGAGGAAACCGCCGTGATCGTGTCGCCAAGCCCGGCGCCGAGCCGGTTCGCCATGGTGTCGCCGACGAGCACATTGTTGCCGCCGGCCGCAAGTGCGGCGAAGCTGCCTTGGACGAAATCCTCCACGATCGGCGATACGCCGGGCTCGCGCTCCGGCTCGACGCCGATGATGGTCGCGCCCACCTCTCGGCTGGAATAGCGGATCACGCCCTGTGTCTTGAGGCTCGGCGCGTAGCGTCCGGGAATCCAGCTCTCCAGCCAGGCGGTCGCCTCGGTCGGGTTGATGATGCCGCGGCGGTCGTCACGCGGCCTCAGCCCCGAGATCGCGACAGTGTCGAACATATCCTCGGCCGGCTGGCGTCGGGCTGTGCGTTGTTCGTCGGTGATGTCGACATGGGGCATCGTGTCGACGAGTTGGCGCACGAAGTCGTCCTGGCCGCCCTGCATGAGCGCTGCCATGGCGATCGAGAAGCCGACGCCGACCGCCACGCCGATCACCGCGACGAGCGTCTGCCGGCCGCGGCCGGCGATGTGCGTGACTGCGATGTCGAGGATCAGCGGCATTTCCACCTCACGATTCTCGGGCCGCGACGCGCGCGCCGTCGGCAAGGTCCGCTGGGTAGGGCGAAACGACCCGCTCCTGCTCGCCAATGCCGGACCACACCTCGACACCGTCGACGCCGCGGATGCCGGCGCGGATCTCGAGCCGCCGCGCCCTGTCGCGTTGGACCACGAATACGTCGTTCCCCTGGACCGCAGCCGAGGGAATCAACAGCACGTTCTTCGCTTCGCGGGTGACGATGTTGACGTCGGTCGACATGCCGATCCTCAGCGGCGTGTCGTCGGGCAGGTGCAGATAGACGCGATAGGTTTTCGTCGTCGGGTCGCCCTTGGGCGTGATGCTGTCAACCGCCGCCTCGAGATTCTGCCCGAGGAATGCATCGGCCCTGAGGAGCACTCGCTGGCCGACCTCGACGCGCGCAATATCCTCCTCGTTGACGTCCGCGACCACCCGCAGCGGACGCGGCTCGCCGACCCAGAACAGCACGGTGCCGAGCTCCGCGATCTCGCCCACCTCGCCGTCTTGCCTCAACACGACGCCGGGACTCGGCGCCCGCAATATGTAAGTCTCAAGCCGTGCCTTCTGCGCGGCAAGCTGCGCTTCTATCTGCGATAGTTCGCTACGCGCGCGATCGAGCGCCTGTTGGCTCGCTGCATTTTTTTGCGCGAGCACGGTTTGGCGTTGGACCTCCTGTTCGGCGAGCGCCCGCCGCGCCTCAAGTTCGCCAAGCACGGCCTTCGCTTCGCTGTCGTCAAGCTTGGCGAGCACATGGCCGCGCTCGACCCGCGATCCCTCGCAGTCGCACTGCTCTATGATCCTCTCGCGCACCACCGGCGCCACCTTGGCCCAGGTCTTGGGCTCGACTGCGCCGCTGGCATAGACGATCTCGGCGGCGTCGCCGCGCTTGGCGGTCACCACCGAGACAGGTATCGGCCTCAGAAAATGCCAGGCCGCGGCACCGCCTGCCGCCACCGCAACGATGGCCATACCCGCAATCCAGCGCCTCAACCGCATTGCAGTGCTCCCTTTTTGGCGAGACCTGTGGCGTCAGACCGACCGTCGGTCTATAGTACGGGAGAACGTCTTGGCGGCTGCCGCGTTCCGGTCCGTCGATCACGTTTTTCAGGAAAGCCGTCGCGGGAAACCTTATTGGCCAGAGCAAGAAAAGCGCCTGAAATACGCTCTGCCGAGCTTCTCGACTGCGCACAGCGCCTGTTCTTCGAGCGCGGTTATGACGATACGACGGTAGAAGACATCATCCGCGCGGCTGGCCTGTCGAAAGGTGCCTTCTACCACTACTTCGCCTCCAAGGAGGCGCTGCTGGAGGCGCTCGCGGCGCGGCTTGCCCGCGACAGCCTCGCCGAGTTGCAACCGATGCTCGACGATCCGTCGCTCGGACCAGTCGGCCGGCTCAACGCGCTTTTCGCAGGTTCGCAGCGGCTGAATGTCGAGCTCGCGCCGCAGCTCAGGACGACCTTTGCGGTCCTGTTTCGACCTGAGAACGTCGTGCTCTTCCACCGGGTCGATCTGGCTGCCAGGGAGCTTGCCCTACCGTTGATAGCTGATCTGCTGAAGAAGGGTAGCGAAGAGGACGCTTTTGACGTACCCGATCCCTTGGCGTTCGCCGACATGCTGCTGCAGATCAGGCTGATCTTTCGCGACGTGATGCATCGCGCGCTTCGTCAGGCCGACCAAGGAAACATCGAGGAGGCCGCGCGCCTGCTCGAAGAGCGCCTCAGGCTCTACGGTGTCGCGATCGACCGCCTGCTCAAGCTGCCCGACGGAACGATCAAAGCCGTGGAGCCCGGCTTTGCCCGCGCCTTCCTGCAGGCGGGCTAGCCATCTTGCTTCACCAAGGATTGCGGTTCCGCGCCACGCCTCCGCATGCTTGGCCAACATCCCTGCTTAAGTATAGCGAGGCAACGAGCCTTCGATCCCGTCACATGTCAGATGAACGTGGCCGCATGCGCTAAGCGATGTTAAGTCTTGTTGCGCAAATCGTGGTTTCATCTGGCCGCCATATTAGGAAGCCGGAGGCTGATAGGCAGCCGTCACGATCTGTCGGGATAGTCTCGCGATCGGAGAACAGAACTGTTTCGATCCGGGCCAGAACGGTTCTAATGTCAGCGCCGGGGGGCATATGGGCAACACAAGCGACGACGACGAGCGGAGTTTCTTCTCCGAAGCGCCGATGCGACCAGCGGCGAAAACCAAGCCGGCGATCGGCGAAAAGCCGCACTATCTCGGCCATCGCGACCGCCTGCGCGAGCGCTTTGCCTCGGCAGGTCCGGACGCCCTGCCCGACTACGAAGTTCTGGAACTTCTGCTCTTTCGCCTGATTCCTCGCGCCGACACCAAGCCGGCGGCCAAGGCGCTGCTGGCACGCTTCGGCACGCTGGCTGAAGTGCTTGGCGCACCGCTTGGCCTGCTTCAGGAGGTCAAGGGCATCGGCCCGGCTGTGGCGCTCGACCTGAAAATCGTCGCGGCGACCGCCCAGCGCATGGCGCGCGGCGAGGTCCACGGCCGCGAAATCCTCTCGTCGTGGACGCAGCTTCTCGACTATTGCCGATCAGTCATGGCGTTCGAGGCACGCGAGCAGTTCCGTATCCTGTTTCTCGACAAGAAGAACGCGCTGATCGCCGACGAGGTGCAGCAGACAGGCACCGTCGATCACACGCCTGTCTACCCGCGAGAGGTAATCAAGCGCGCGCTCGAACTCTCGGCGACCGCCATTATCCTGGTCCACAATCACCCATCAGGCGATCCCACACCATCACGAGCCGATATCGAGATGACGAAGGAGATCATCGACGCCGGCAAGCGGCTGGGGATCGCTGTGCATGACCACATCATCATCGGTCGCAAGGGCAACGCCTCGATGAAGGGCCTGCTGCTGATCTAAGTGGTGGGTTCCAAAAGGTGAGCGCTTGAGGCCCTTGCGGAAGTCGACCGGCTTCGTCGCCACCATGACCTTGACCGCACCCGTCGGCCCGATCACGACGTCGCCTTCAGCGCGCGGATCACTGCGGCCACCGTCTTGGTATCGGCGCCCCGGCCGACGCGCATCGTGATGCCGTCGATCTCAAGCTCGATCATGCCGGCGTCTCGAGTGGCTTGCCGTTTCCGCTGCTTCGGTGGATGCCTGGGTACAGGCTCCGCTGCCGCCACAACCGCCGGCACGAAGACAGGAGAATCTTGCTGCACCGAAGCGGCCTGTTTGCCCGCTTCGCGGCGCCAGGCGAAGACCTGCTGCGGCCTGAGGCCATACCGGCGGGCGACCTCGAAAATGACTGCATTCGGCTCCAGCGTCTCCGCGATGATCCGCGCCTTGTCATACACCGACCGATGACGCCGACCGCCGGCACCGTTGATCACCTCGAAACGCCGAGGCTGCCGATCCGGGTCAAGCGTAAGATCAAGTCCAGACACAAGCCGATCTCCGATCCTCAATGCAGAACCGGCAACCTCACAGATCACGACCACTCCCGAAAGGTGGTCCCACAACAGCGCTTACGGTTATTGCGGCTTTCCTGTCAGCATAGGGTGTCCGCGGCTCGTATCGAAATCTCCCGGATGTGCTGACGAAAAACCTGTCGGAACTCCCTGAAGTTATCGAACCCGAGAGCAGTGGCCACTCTGACCACGGTTGAGGGCGACACTCCGCATCGGTTCGCAAGCGATTGCGCGGTGCCGAATGCTACAATTTCAGGATGGGCGAGAGCCGTGCGTGCGACGCGCTCCTGTTGCTCTGGAAGGCTAAGCCTGGTTGCTACAATCATATCCTTTAGCTCGGCGATGGTCGTCAGGTTTCGAATGGTTTTTTCCGCGCTCATGATCATGCTTCCGGTGCTTGTTCGGCCATGACTTATTGGGAAGGGTCGTTGGAGGTTGTCATCTAACCCCCGAACTTTGCGTGATGGAAACACAGGCCTGCGCCATGTATTAGGAGGAGAGATCGCGGAATCATGCCCGCTTCGACGACGAGCCATCCGGCACAATCCACGTTCTTCACAAGTGGACGACCGGATCGAAGTCTGGGAAAACGTTCCTTCGGATGGCGAACATTCCCGTCCGCACCATCGCTGAAGCTGATATCCTGTGGCCGGTACCTGTAGTCGCAGCAGCTCGTTTGATCGAGTCCTTCGCGTCGCATCCTCCGGCATCAGGAGTATGCGGCGGCTCGATCCGAAGGTCGGGCCGCCGCTAGATCGGATAGGAGGAGTTGTCCGACAGAGATTGTTTTGCTTCTCCGAAAGCTCAGCCAAGAATCTCTACCAATTTCACCGGAGACCCGTTCTTTGCAGACTGGGTTGCAGCTTCCGCCATGGCGAGCGCTGCGACACCATCATCAAGGTTGACCGGCAGAGCCGAGCCTGTCTTCACAGCGTTGACAAATGCTGCCCATTCCGCCGCATAGGCGGGCATGTAGCGTTCGAGGAAGAAATAGGTGGGCTTTGCGCCCGTGACACCGGAAGTCGTGGACTTGACCAAGGTGTTTTCCAACATGTTCTGCGCCTGTAGCAGCCCTTCGGAGCCGAGAAGCTCCAGCCGCTGGTCATAACCATAGACGGCTCGGCGGCTGTTCTTGATCACGGCGATCCGGCCATCCGCATAGGCAAGGGTCACGACGGCGGTATCGACATCGCCTGCCGCGCCAATTTCCGGATCGACAATCGATGTACCCACCGCCGAGACGGAGACCGGCGCTGTCCCCATAACGAAATTAGCCATGTCGAAATCATGGATCATCATGTCGCGGAAAAGACCACCCGAAACCTTGATATAGGCGATCGGCGGCGGCGCGGGGTCGAAAGAAGTGATCGAGAGCAGTTCCGTCTTGCCGATTTCACCACGGTCGGCTGCTGCCTTGAGAGCCGCAAAGTTGGGATCGAAACGGCGGTTGAAGCCGATCATCACCGGCTTGCCGGTAGCGGCGGCCACCTTCTGGCAAGACTGTGCCCTTGCAAGGCTGAGGTCGACAGGCTTTTCACAAAGCACGGCCTTGCCCGCTGCCGTCGCCCGCTCGATCAAGTCGGAATGGGTATCGGTGGAGGTGGCAATCAGCACGGCATTGATGGCGGGATCATTGAGGATCGCATCGGTCGAGCAGGCTTCGGCGCCATACTGGGCGGCGATCTTCTCAGCGGCGGCCTGATTGATGTCCGAGACAGCCGCAAGGCGGCTGCCGGGATTGGTGGAAATGGCGGTGGCATGGACGCCAGCAATACGGCCTGCGCCCAAAAGGCCGACGTTCAGAATGGTGGATGACACGGATGATCCTCTTAGGAAAACAACATCAGATAGTGAAAGCGGTGCGGAAGGCTTCGAGTGCAGCTTCCGGATCACCGGAGGCAAAGGCTTCCATACCGACCGGCCCCGCGTAGTCCATGGATTTCAGGGCTTTTGCGACGCCATGCCAGTTCACTTCGCCCGTGCCCGGCTCGCAACGGCCGGGATTATCAGCCACCTGAACTTCCCCGATCCAGGGCAGGCAGGCCTTACACCAGCGGATAAGATCACCTTCACCGATCTGGGTATGGTAGAGATCGAGGTTAATTCGCAGTTGCGGGCGGTTGACGGCTGCAACGAGCGCAAGCACGTCTGCCGTCGAGCCGAAGGGGCAGCCGGGGTGATCGATTGGGTTGAGGTTTTCCAACGTGAAGACCTGACCCTCGGCTTCTGCCAGATCGCAGATGCGGTTGAGTGTATCGCGAGCCCGCTGTTCCATGCCCGGCGCGAAGGCACCGATCTTCAGGATCGGAATGCCCATGTCGCCAAGCCCTGTGCCATGCAGATTGAGGCGGTGGACACCGAGCCGCTTGCCGACCTTCGCCGTTTCCGTGGCAGATGCCAGAAGCATCTCACAACCTTCTGCATCGGTGAGCCGACCTTCGAGATAGCCATTCATGATAGTGAAGGTGGCACCGGTTTTTTCAAGCGCATCAAGATTCCAGGCGGGCCAGTTCCAAAGGCCAACGCCGAAGCCCATTTCCTTCAGGCGGCTTGCCCGCCATTCGATTGGTTTGTCGCGCCAGAGCATTTCGGCGCAAGCAGCAAGTTGGAAGCTCATCTTAGATTTCCTGAAGTTTGAAATCGGCCGGTGCAACCGGCATGACACCCTTGAGAAGGGCCACGGATTTTTCGAGGCCCTCAAGTGAGTTGAGAAGCACGTCCTCATGCTCGATTGAAAGCCAGCCGTCGTAGCCAGCCATCTTTAAGCGATAGCAAAACTGTCGCCACCACTCCTCACTGTGGCCGAAGCCGAGTGTTATGTATGACCAGGAGCGGGCTGGAATGTCGGTCAGGTTGCCGTTTTCGAGGAGGCTGGTCACTGCCTGTTTGGGAGCGTTCAGGAATGTGTCCTTGGCATGGACGTGATAGACGGCCTCCCCCAATGCCTCGGCTGCTATCAGCGGATCGGCTCCCATCCAGAAGAGGTGCGAGGGATCCAGGTTCGCGCCAACGACAGGGCCGACTTCTTGACGGAGTTTCAGGAGCGACGGCACATTGTAGACGCACTGGTTGCCATGCAGTTCGAGCGCAATCTTTCTCACACCGCATTCATTTGCCAGCGCCACGATCTCGGTCCAGAACGGGAAGAGTTTTTCTTCCCACTGGTATTTGAGGATAGCTTGCGTTTCCGGAGGCCAGGAAGAGACGACCCAGTTTGGCATGGTATCGGACGGATTGCCCGCAGGCAGGCCAGACATGGTGCAGACCGTATTGATGCCCATCTCGCCTGCGACCCGGATGGTGTTCTTCAGACCTTCGCCCTGAGCCGGATCGGACGGGTGAAGCGGATTGCCATTGGCATTGAGGCTGATCACATCAATCCCACGATCTGAAAAGCCCTTGAGGAAGTCTTTCTGCGCGACCGTGTTACCCAGCATGGATTTGAGATCGAAATGCGGTGCGGTCGACCAGCCGCAGGTGTTGACCTCAATACCGGAGACGCCCATGCGTGCAGCGTTGTCGAGAAGGTCGTCGAGCGGCATGCCGCCGAGGCTGTCAGACACAAAACCCAGTTTCATGCGTAGAACTCCGGCTTGGGAATCATGGTGACGAGCTGCTTCTGCCCGGAAGCGAGTGCCGTCACGCCTGCCTCGGCGGCAACTGCTGCGGCATAGCCATCCCAGCAGCTTGATGCGATCTCGGGAAACACGTCTGTGTCGACGAAGCGTAGGAAGGCGCGGTTCTGGCGGCGATAGGCATCGAAATAGCGGGTCCGCCAATCGGCATCGTAGCCGGTGTGGACGCCAAGCGAGCGTTCGAGATGGGTATAAGCGACATGGCTCATGGAAATGCTCGCCTGCTCGCCCACGAGTTCGGCACGAACGTCGTAGCCGTACGCAGCGTTGTTGTTGATCTCGATGTTGACGAGCTGGCCATCGACGGTTTCGAGGACCATGAAGACGGGCGCGACGCGTCGATCAGAGCGCTTCGGCTGGAAGGCAGAGATCCAGGCATATTCGGTGCCAAGTACATGGCGCACGACGTCGAACTCATGCGGGGCGGAGTTGGTGATTGCCATGGCACCGGTGAAGTCGGAGGCTGGCGTTTCCACATTGCGGTGGAAGTTGTGCATCATCAGGACTCGGCCAAGCGTGCCATTTTCAATTGTCTCTTTCATCTCGACATAGGACTGGTCGTAGCGCCGCATGAAGCCGAGCTGGACGAACTTTTGACCAACTTCCTGTTCGGCCTGCATGATCGAGAGGCATTCGGCCGAGGACTGCGATAGGGGCTTTTCGCAGAGCACCTTCTTGCCTGCGTTGATGCAGGCGAGTGACAGCGGCGCATGAGTGACGTCCGGGCTCGCGACGATCACCGCATCCACATCGGCACGGGCAATCACGGCTTCCGGATTACTTGCAACGTCTGCCGCACCATGGGCATCGGCCACCTTGCGCGCGCGGACTGTATCCATGTCGCAGACCACCTGAAGGGTCGCGCCCGGCATTTCCTCCACGACGATCTTGGCGTGGTCAGCGCCCATCAGACCTGCACCAATGACTGCTACACGCACCATTGGACAAACTCCTTCCATTCGGTTGGCACAAGAGCTCAACCGCTTCCATTCAACAAATTCCACTACTTGTCGGCTATGCCAATATTCACTCAGTGAGCGGGCGGTGGCGGAAGACCGTCATGGGTCTCCATATACCCTTCAAGTGAGGCTTCGAGACTGGCCATGGATTCACCACCGGCCATCAGATCAGCGATCTGCTCGCGTGTCTTTTCCCCCTTGCGGAAGTCGGCCGCGATTGCACCACGAATGAGCACTGCGAAGTGATCGCCCACTGCCATGGCATGCATCACCTGATGGGTGATGAAAATGACCGCGAGGCCACGACGCTTGGCCTCATTGACGATACGCAGTACGTGAGCAGCCTGCTTGACGCCGAGGGCTGCCGTCGGTTCGTCGAGAATGAGCACACGGGCTCCGAAATAGACAGCACGGGCAATCGCGAGCGACTGGCGCTCTCCTCCGGAAAGGCCACCGACCAAACGATCCCCGTCGGTGATGCGTGTGATCCCCATTTTCTGAACCTCTGCAACCGCCACTAGGTTGGCAGTTTTACGGTCGAAATACTTGAACGGTCCCCAACCCTTTGTCGGCTCCGAACCCATGAAAAAGTTGCGTCCTATGGACATCAATGGATATGTCCCGCCGAATTGGTGAACCGTAGCTATCCCGCGTTCCTGAGCCTCACGGGGACTGGAGAAAAGTGCGGGCTGACCATCCATCAGAATTTCGCCACGCGTCGGCTGATAGACACCAGACAGCGTTTTGATGAGCGTCGACTTACCCGCGCCGTTGTCGCCAAGCAGGCAGAGCACTTCGCCTTCACCCACCTTGAGGCTGATATCGTTCAGAACATCAATATGGCCAAACGATTTGTCGACGTTTCGAAATTCGAGAACGGGTTTCTTATCGGACATTGTCGCTCTCTTATTTCTTCTTGAACGTCGACCAGCTGGTGGCCAAATGACGAAACGTGTCGTTGAGCAGGACAGCGATCAAAAGCATGACACCGATAATTAGGAAGGACAGGTTTCTGTCGATCTCCGTGAAACCAATAGCTTGGGTAACAATCGAAAGGGTGAGCACCCCGAAGACAATGCCCATTACAGTACCAAAACCACCCGTGAGGAGAACCCCACCTACGACCACGGCGATAATGGTGTTGAAGATTAGGCCAAAATTGGCCTGAGACGTTGCGGAGCTGAATGTCATCACCTGAAGGACACCAGCAAAGGCCGCCGATATGGAACACAGCATGAAGAGTGCAATCTTCATCCTGGTTACAGGAATACCTGCGTTTCTCGCACTTTCTTGGTCTCCACCAAGAGCGAAGACCCAGCTTCCCTTCGGAGAGTAATGCAGAAAGAAGACGAAGGCTGCGATAAGCCCACCCCACCAGAAGACGGAAGAATTGAAGCCATACACCTTCCCGCCGAAGAGCGATTTTGCCCAATCTGGCGCGTGATAGAAGGAATTGGTGTTGTTGATGAAGAAGATCGACAGGTAGAGCGTGATGCCTGCCACTGCAAAGAGCGTCGCCAATGTCACGATGAACGACGGCACGCGCGTGTGAGTTACGATGTATCCATTGATGAAGCCGATCAGTGCACCGATGGCAAGCGCTGCAGCTACACCGACAAGCACAGGCACCTGATAGTGCTCGCAGACAATCGCAACTGTCATCGTGGACGCGGGAAGTACAGCACCGGTTGAAATATCGAGTTCACCGGCAATCATCAGGAACCCGACCGGAATTGCAATCATTCCTATGAGTGACGCGAAGTTCACCCACGTAGTTACACCAGCTACGGACAAAAAGTTGCGGCTATATCCGAACATCGCAAAAAGGATGAATACAGCCACGAAACCCATGAAAGCACCAGCGGCAGGGGTGCGAAAAAAGGCCTTAATGGATGAAATGGCCGATTCACTCTCGATGGCGGGTGTTTCAACGGTGCTGGTTCTTTGGTTTGTGGCGGTCATGGAAGCAAAATCCTCAGTTGGCGCAGACGAAGCTACATAGAGGGAGCATGGATGAGACCCGGCCAGGTTAGCGGCCAGGTCTCAGCCTCGGGCCAGCCTCAACGTGCGCCGAGTTTGACGCCTTCGATTGCCGAAGCAACATTGGTCTTGTCGACAATCGCCGGACCAGTCAGAACCGGCTTCGTTGCAATCGCAGTGCCGAACTTCAGGTTTGCAAACAGCATGGAGGTTGCGAGGAACCCCTGCAGATAAGGCTGCTGGTCGATTGCGAAGGTTTGGGTGCCCTTCGAAATGCGATCCAGAACCGAGGCGGACATATCGAAGGTGCCAAGCTGAATCTTGCCGGCCTTGCTCTGCTGATCGATGGAGCTAGCGGCAGCATCTGCAGCCCATGCAGCGAGCGTGATGACGGCGTCAATGGACGGATCGGCGATCAGCTCGGATTTGATTGCTTCAGAGGTACCATTCATGTCCTGGTCAAGGTTAGCAGGAACACGGAGGATGAAGGTGTCTGCGCCAGCCTTCTTTGCACCGTCTTGAACGCCCTTGCAGCGGGTCTCGAGATTTACGGCACCTGGGTTCTGGATGTGGCAGAGGATTTTCTTTGCACCATGAGAAGCGAGATACTTGCCACCCTCAACACCTGCCAGATATTCGTCCGACCCGAAATAGTTTAGCGAGTCGTAATTATCCATCTCACTCTGGCCAGCGTTGAAGGAGATGATCACCACGCCCTTGTCCCGCGCGGCCTTAAGGGCAGGGGTTTCGGATTCTGGCAGCCAGTTCGGGATAGCAATACCTTTAGCACCCTGGGCTACAGCCTGTTCGATTAGCGAAGCGAGGTCCGGGCCGAAGTTGTCATAGTTTTGGGTCTGCATGAAATTGACGGTGCCGCCATTGGCCTTGACCATCAGCGAAGCATCATCGACGCCCTTCTTGACCATGTTCCAGAAGCCATCTTGGGCCGAACCCACGATGACGGCGATATCCGTGTCACCCGCATGAGCGCTGGATGCCAGCATGAATGCCATGGCTGCGGTGGCGATTTTCTTGGTGAACGACATGTCGAAATTCCTCCTCAGGTTAAAGCCGCATGGCTGCGGCTCGTCATACTTTTTTGCCTTTTTTGGCCGTGCGGCCGATCCCGGTAGGCACGCGCAGGTCCGCGATCTCAACACAACGACGTTGAGCCTCCTCGTCCCAATTGTGCGCTGGGCCTCCCCCCAAAGCGCTGACAGCTCGTAGATCGCTGAGCACTGTCAACGCGTAATGAATGCTACATTGACATCTTTCAGGTCAATATGGATTACTATCTCTTCGGAAAATCGTCTCAAATCGTTTCGAAAATTTGTATGGATGATATTTCTTGAGACGCCGAAACCAGAGTAATGGAATTTTTGACATGAAGAGACCAACCATTCCGGACTTGGCAAAAGCTGCAGGTGTATCCGTGTCAACGGTCAATCGTGTACTGTCCGAGCCTGAATCGGTCCGGAGCAATACGCGCACACGCGTTTTGGCAGCCGCTGAGGAAATCGGCTTCTACGGACTTGGCACCATCAAGCAGGCGGCGAAGCCACAAGAGGTGATCCACCGTGTCGGGGTTTTGCTGCAGCGACGGGAGAGACGCTTCTATCGCCTACTCGGCGATTCAATTGCGCAAGCTGCGGAAGCTTATCCTGCCTGCAATATCGATCTAACGGTCGAGTACATGGAAGACCTCACGCCGGAGAAAGTCGCGGCACATATTCAGTCGCTCGGCGGGCGGTGCGAAGCACTTGCGATTGTAGCGCCGCAGCATCCTGCCGTTGCTGACGCGATTGACGCAGTTCTTGAAAGCGGCGTGCCGGTCGTTTCACTTATCGGCCCCCTCACGGCCAAGGGAGCCATCAGCTTTGTCGGGCTCGATAATTGGAAAGTAGGACGCACCGCTGCCTGGGCGTTTGACCGCATGGTGCGGGAACCGGGCAAGATAGGCATTCTTGTCGGCAGCCACCGATTGCGGAACCAGGAAATGAACGAAAGCGGGTTTCGTTCTTACTTCCGTGAACATAATTCGGAATTCACGCTGCTCGAACCGTTGCCAACTTACGAGTCAGCCGTGGTTGCCCGTGAACATGTCGAAAAGCTGCTGACAGATCATCCGGATATGTGCGGACTATTCATCTCAGGGGGTGGTGTTACAGGTGCGATAGCCGCACTCAGGGCTACTCCAAAACGGGAAGACTTCGTTACCGTAGGCTATGAACTCTTTGAAGATACGCGGGCTGCTTTGATAGACGGTACGATTTCGCTGATCCTGTCACACCCCATAGAGCGTTTTGCATCTGAGACTATCGCAACTCTGGTGAAAGCGAAGAACGCAGGTCCTGATAACGGGGTATTTAGGATCACGTTTCCATTCGATATGTACAGCCCCGAGAGCGTTTGATGACGACTTGGCTCTTAAGTTGGCCATCCAAATGGCAGGCTGGGGTGCACCTACGTCTTCACGTCCGCTTTGGGCCACGTGCGGCCAAGAAGGCTTAGGAGCAACAGAGTATCGTGAAGTGCCGCCGCCCGTCCATGAACCAGTCTGATGGCGCGTGACATTCACGGGGCCCCATGATTAACCGCTCTCAATTACCGGCATCAACGCCTTCCGCCAATCTCATTTTTCGACGCTTTTTCAAGCTGTTACGTCGTTTCTCAAGATTGATGCACAATCATCTTTCAGGTGATCCGACGCCGTCGTGCGCCGATATCGAGATGACGAAGGAGATCATCGACGCCGGCAAGCGGCTGGGGATCGCTGTGCATGACCACATCATCATCGGGCGAAAAGGCAACGCCTCGATGAAGGGCCTGCTGCTAATCTAAGTGGTGGGTTCCAAAAGGTGAGCGCTTGAGCAAACAATGCCGCTTTGGCCCGTCGATCCGGTCACGGCGGGTCGGCATTGCAGTTGCCGGCCACTTGGTTGACCGCTTCACCGAACCCGGAAAGGTTGAAGTCGGCCTCGCCGCGTCCCGAAAGCAGCCCGAAGCGCCACGATAGCTGGAGCCGGTTCGCGGCAGCAAGGCGCCTGATGCCATCGGCACCATCGCGCACCAGCGTCCTGCCGCGCGGCCCGACCGACCAGCTTTCGTCGAACTTGCTGCCCTGGTCAACCGTCACCGACATGGTGATCTTGCGGCTGGCCGAGACACCGTCATTCAGTTGCAGCCATTCGGTCCAATGCGGCTCGCCGTTTGCCCGGCAGGCAATCGTTAGGATCGGGCTGTAGCTCAAGGCGCCGCCACCGGTGATCAGCTTGTTGGTGGCATAGAGCGAGGCCGTGACGACGCCGTCTTCGCCCGTTTCGAACCGCCAATTGTCAAGCACCGCTTCGGCACGGGCAATGCCGCATACCGAGACCAGGACCAGGGCAATTGCCGCAGCGTGTCCCATTTCGACGAACAGCTTCAACACGTCCTCCAACAACCCAAGCGGCTGCAATAGAAGCGCAGATAATGATCAAAGCTTGGTCGCCACAGGCCCGTCTTGCGCGAAGCGCCGCGGCTGTTGCAGTTTGGCAACGAAAAAGGCCGCCCGAGGGCGGCCTTCCTGCTTTTGCTAGGCACTGGTGTTATTCGGCGTCCTTGGCGGCCTTCTTCTTCGGCGCGGCCTTCTTCTTGGTCTCTTCGGCGTCGTCGGCCTTCTTCTCGTCAGCCTTCTTGGCGGCGGCTTTCTTCGCCGGCTTCGCCTTAGCGGTTTCGTCCTCCTCGTCGTCGGCCATCAACTCTTCCTTGCTGACCTTGACGTCGGTAACCGAAATCTGGCCGAGTAGATGATCGACCACCTTCTCTTCGAACATCGGCGCGCGTAGCGTGTTCAGCGCTTCCGGGTTGTTGCGGTAGAATTCGAAGACTTCCTGCTGCTGGTTGCCGGGATAGCGGCGCACCTGCTCGAACAGGCCGCGCTGCAGCTCGTCATCCGATACGGTGACGCCGGCCTTCTCGCCGATTTCAGCCAGCACCAGGCCGAGGCGCACGCGGCGCTCGGCGAGACGCAGATACTCGGCGCGCGCCTCTTCTTCCGTCGTCTCTTCGTCGGCGAAGGTGCGTCCGGCCGCTTCCAGGTCGCGAACGACCTGCGCCCAGATGTTGTTGAACTCGGCATCGACAAGTTTCGATGGCGCCTCGAACGAGTAGGACGCGTCGAGCTGGTCGAGCAGTTGGCGCTTGACCTTCTGGCGCGTCATGGCCCCGAACTGGTTTTCGATCTGGCCGCGCACCACGTCACGTAGACGCTCCAGCGACTCCAGGCCGAGGTTCTTGGCGGTCTCATCGTTGATTTCCAGCGCGCCGGGCTGGGACACTTCCTTGACGGTGACGTCGAAGGTCGCTTCCTTGCCGGCAAGATGCGCCGCCTGATAGTTTTCCGGGAAGGTCACGGTGACCTGCCTTTCGTCACCGGCCTTGGCGCCGACCAGCTGATCCTCGAAGCCGGGGATGAACTCCTTCGAGCCCAGCACCAGCGGCTGATCGGTACCGGCGCCGCCATTGAAGGCCTCGCCATCGATCTTGCCGACATAATCGATGGAGACGCGGTCGCCAATGGCAGCCTTGCCGGTCTTCGGCTCGTAGCTGCGCGCCGATTCGGCAACGCGCTGGACCTGCTCGTCGATCTCGCTGTCCGGCACGTCGAACACCTGGCGTGTCACCTTGATGTCGGAAAAGTCCTTGATCTCGATCGCCGGAATGACCTCGTAGTTGAGGCGGAACTCGAAATCGGCGCCGCCGGCCAGGATCTTCTCAGCTTCCTTCTCGTCCTCGGTCATGATGACTTCGGGCTGCATGGCAGCCTTCTCACCACGCCCGGTAATGATCGAACGGGTCGAATCGTTGAGGATCTCATTGACCACTTCGGCCATGAACGACTTGCCGTAGACCTTGCGCAGGTGCTGCACCGGCACCTTGCCGGGACGGAAGCCGTTGATGCGGACCTTGTTCCTGGCGTCCGAAAGCCGTGCCATCAGCTTGGCTTCCATGTCACCGGCCGGCACGGTGATCTTGATCTCGCGCTTGAGACCGGAGTTGAGCGTTTCGGTGACCTGCATCGTAAAACCTTTGTTTTCACCAATGAGACTGCACGGCCTCTGCCGTTTACAGCCTGCCGGTATATTCTTGCCGGGAATGGCTTTTGGTACGGAACCTGGCGATTTGACCGAAAATCCGGCTCAAACTCTCCCAAACTGCGTTCCAAAATGTGAATAAGTTCTTGTTTTTCCTACTTCTTATCACATTCTGCAGAAGCGGATCGGCGCGTCCCGTCACATTTGACACGCCTTTTGTCACAGGCGAGGCCAATTTTCAACAGTCTTCGCATTTCGGCGAATGACCGACATTTTGATCCTGATCCAACATCTTGTCTCTGACCCAACATCTTGTCTCCGACATTGACAGAATGATGGCTACATGGGATTGCCGGTCCATGCGGATGTGGCGGAACTGGTAGACGCCCTGGATTTAGGTTCCAGTGCCGAAAGGCGTGGGGGTTCGAGTCCCTTCATCCGCACCAATTTTTAGGCCAATGACCGCTTCGAATTAAATCCAACTTTCAATGAAGGCCCTTGAAATAGTTCGTTGACAGGTTCTTACTTGCGGCAGGCAGGTTGGGGCGCTGTCGGGCTGTGCGAGTAGTTTCTCTAGTTGTGGCGGTAGCGTCAATTGTCGCGGCAGCAACATGTAAAGTTGAGGCCCTAGAATACACGCCTGCTTCGTCTCCAGGGCAGCAGCCGTTTCTTGTTGTTTCCGGCGAGTTCAACAACAATGAACCCCTGAACGCTTTTAGCAACGCGGTTGTGAGCAGCGGGGCCCGGATGATCGTATTCAACTCCCCCGGCGGCAATGTCGGCAGCGCGCTTCGGTTGGGGCGTATGATCCGCGCGGCGGGGTTGGATACGCTACAGGTTCGCCAATTGCAGTGCGCTTCAGCCTGCTCACTGGCCTTCTTGGGTGGCGTCCACCGTGTTGCCGAACCAGGTTCTATAGGCGTTCATCGGGCGTTCTTGAAACCGGCTGACGGGATGTCCAGAGAAGAAGCAAAGGCCCGTGTCCAGCTCGGAACGGCCGCAATCACATCCTATGTAGTCGAGATGGGAGTGGACCCCAAGCTGATGGAATTGGCTTCGAGCTATGACAAGCATGACATAAGGTATCTATCGGCCAGCGAAATGGCAGAGTTACGTGTGACCAATGTCGCAGCGAACCAATCGCCCCCAGATACACCGCAGGTGTCGACGAGGCCAGATCCTGCGCCCGTACCAGTGCCTGCACCCGACGCAAGGCAACAGGCGGAGAGCGCTGCGGTCGCCTTCGTCAAGGATCTCCTCGAGCATCATGGCGACAACGACGATTTCGCTCTTGCTCAAGTTCAAGCGTCCTACGCTCGCACGGTCGACTATTATGGCAAGTTGACGAACCTGAGTTCGATCATTCAGGACAAGAGGAAATATTACCAGCGATGGCCCGAACGCGCATATAACGTCCGCAATGACAGCATTGTGGTCACCTGTGCAAACGATCGCTGCATGGTTTCTGGCGTGTATGACTGGGTTGTGCGCAGCCCCTCGATACACAAGCAGGAAAAAGGCGTAGCAGACTTTAGCTACACAATATTGCTTGGCCCCTATCCCAAAATCATCGCCGAGACGAGTAAGGTCCGGAGTTGATCAGCGGAGTTCTCCATCCCTGAGTCAGTGAACTTTCTTGCGAACAATCTATTGGCTATTTCGTATAGTGGCACACGCTCCGCCCGGCGGGGTACCACAGTTGATACAAAAATGAGTCCATTCCGGCGCCGCGCTGTTCGCACCGATCACCGGCATCCATCGTTATTAATATAGCGGTTCCTCGAACAGCGTCCTGTCACCGTCGACCAGCGCCTTGATTTGCGCGGTGCCGTCACTGGCGAGCGCGAGCCGGATGCCGAACGGCCGCACCCGCATGTCGTTCTGGATCGCTGTCCCCTCGCCTTCCGGCAAGTAGAAGCGCTCGATGCCATAGTCCGGCGCGATGGTCGTGACATCGCCGCGAAGATCCCAGCCCTCGGTGACATGGCCAACGATATCAACCTCGTCGGCAGCGGCCGGCGTCGGCGCCTTGCCGAACCAGGCGGTCGTCGGCTGCCAATAGGCGTCGGCGCCCTTCCTCAGACGGACGACGATCATGGTGTCGTCACTCGAAAATTTGCCGGGCGGAATGTTGGCGATCATTTTCACCGGTATTCGCGAAATCTCGTAGCCGAGGACAACATAGTCGCCGCGCAGGAGGTCGCGCGGGTCGATGGGTTCGACCTTCAGCAGCACCTCCTTGCCGTTGCGCAGGATCGCCGCTCGGCCGGCGATGATCCAGCTCAGGAAGCCGATCTGGACAAGCGCCAGCACCAGCGCCGAGACAACAAGTCTTTTCCCGGTCATCATGCTGCGACTCCCCCGGCGACAGGACCCTTCATGCGTTTTTCCACGCGCATGATGACCAGCGCAAGGACGCCGAGCAGCACCGCGGCCGCCAGCAAGAAGCCGGCCGTGTCGAGCATCGATTGCAAGGTCACGACATAGATAATGGCGAGTTCGAAGGCGAAACCGGCATAGGCAAGCCAGCGCAACCCACGACTCTCCCGTCCCGCCAGCACGATTGCCGCGACGATGCCAGCCAGGGCGATGACCGAAGCGATGGCGAAACCGCTGTTGTAGGTGCTTTCATCGGCCAGTTCGAACTGGATCATCGCCAAGCCGGTCAGGAAACCGAGCAACGCGTGCAAGGGTAAGCGGCCGCCGAGTTGCACGATCCTGTCGACGGGGTCTGGCGCCATGACCGAGGCCGCGAACAGCAACGCCGAGACGATGACCAGCGGGATCGCAACCTGCAGCGTGTCGTGGTTCGTGATCAGCAGCACCAGGTAGGACAACACCGACAGGATGATCAGGTGCCGCGCCGGCTGGCTACGGGTCCAGAACGAGACGGCATACAGCACTGTCGCCATGACGACGAAGCCATGCGGAAATTCGCTGCGGCTGACATGGTCGAAGCCTCTCAGAAACAGCCAGGCATCGGCAATGCCGACAGAAGCGACAGTCAGCGGGTTCGAACGCAACATCACCGCCGCCAATGCCGTGCCGGCGCCCCAGGTGACCAGAGCCGAGGCCTCGTCGCCGGACAGATGATACATCTGGCCTATAAGCGCGATCGAGCCGCCGAAAGCCGCTGCGGCCACGATCCACAGCGCCTCGCCGATCGCCGCATGGTCGCGCGTCTTCAACACGGCGCCGCCGATGTAGCCGCCAACGATAACCGCAAAGAGTGCCAGAACGCGCGCCAGCCGCGGAACCGCGTCCCAGTTGGCGGCGACGAAAATCAGGATGGCGGCGCCGAACAGCAAGGCAGCCATCATCGCCAGGATCGAGCCGAAGCTGAGCGATTTGCGCTCGCTAGCCTCGATATCGCGCGCGAGCGAATCGGCCGTCGGCGCATTGATCAGCCCGGCCTGCTGCCAGCGGGCAATATCCACCCTGACCCGCGACGAATAACCCGCCATGCCGCTTCTCCCCAGTTTGGTCTTCTTGTCAGCCGACGAGGTCAAACCGTTGACGCTGCGGCATTTTCCGATTCGGGTTTCTTTGTGTCAGGTCCGTGAACGCGCGTTAATGCTGCATTGCACAATTTGCATTGCTGCCATGCAGCCATAGCGCTTTTAAATCGATATAGGCCCGCCTATTTATGGTTCGTACACAAACGGAATGATCCGCAAGAAAGACGAAACGAGAACTACCATGAACCTGATCCGCAACTACCGCAACTGGCGCCGCTACAGAGACACTGTGTCCGAGCTGAGCCGCCTGAGCAACCGCGAACTGACCGACCTCGGCATTAGCCGCAGCGATATTCCTTACGTCGCTCGCAAGGCGGTCTAATTCTTCGGACCGCGAATGGTCCGAACCAGTTTTGAAAAAGAGAACGACAATGAACCTGATCCGCAACTATCGTAATTGGCGCGTTTATCGCGAGACGGTTACCGAGCTGGGTCGCCTCTCGAACCGCCAGCTGCATGACCTCGGTATCGTCCGCGACGAAATCAAGGTCATCGCCCGCCGGGCGATCTAACCAGAATTTCGCCAGGGTCGACCTCCTCCCCGACCTTGACGGATCCGGTCAACCTTCACCTCCTCCCGAGGGTTGACCACAAAAACGGCGCCCGCCGCACCTCCTCCCGCGGCGGGCGTTGTTTCCCCGGGGCAAGGCTGATTTTGCCCCAGAGGTTTCGCCCCTCGTAAAAACAGCGAAAGAGTTTTCGTCAAAGCCGACCTCCTCCCCGGCGATGACGAATGGGCCCGACCTTCACCTCCTCCCGAAGGTTGGCCACAAAAACGGCGCCCGCCGCAACCTCCTCCCGCGGCGGGCGTTGTTTGCCAGGGGCAAAATGAATTTTTGCCCCAAAGGGTTTCGCCCCTTTCAAAAACAGCGAAAGAGTTTTCGTCAAAGCCGACCTCCTCCCCGGCGATGACGGATACGGTCGGCCTTCACCTCCTCCCGAGGGTCGACCCCAAAAACGACACCCGCCGGACCTCCTCCCCCGGCGGGTGTTGTTATATTCGGGGTGATTGCCCGAACCGCTGTTTGCCTGCACCGCGCAGGCAATTGCAATCGCCGCATCAAGCGATTATTCCGACGCTCATGAGCAAAAATCCTATCCACATCATCGGCGGCGGACTCGCCGGTTCCGAGGCTGCCTGGCAGGCAGCACAGGCTGGCGTTCCCGTCATCCTGCATGAAATGCGGCCCGTTCGCGGCACCGATGCACACAAGACCGATAGCCTGGCCGAGCTGGTCTGCTCCAACTCCTTCCGCTCCGACGACGCCGAAAACAACGCCGTCGGCCTGTTGCATGCCGAAATGCGGCTGGCCGGCTCGTTGATCATGAGCGCCGGCGACGCCAACCAGGTTCCGGCCGGCGGTGCGCTTGCCGTCGACCGCGACGGATTCGCCGACGCGGTGACGAAAAAACTCGAAGCACACCCGCTGATCACCATCCAGCGCGAGGAAATACCGGGCCTGCCGCCGGCGGATTGGGATCAAGCGATCATTGCCACCGGTCCATTGACCGCACCCTCACTTGCCCAGTCGATCGCGGAGGCGACCGGCGCCGATGCGCTCGCCTTCTTCGACGCGATCGCGCCGATCGTCCATTTCGACACGATCGACATGAACATCTGTTGGTTTCAGTCACGCTACGACAAGGTCGGACCCGGCGGTACCGGCAAGGACTACATCAATTGCCCCATGGACAAGGACCAGTACCTTGCTTTCGTCCAGGCGCTGGTCGACGGCCAGAAGACCGAGTTCAAGCAATGGGAAGGCACGCCCTATTTCGACGGCTGCCTGCCGATCGAGATCATGGCCGAGCGCGGCGTCGAGACTTTGCGCTATGGGCCGATGAAGCCGATGGGGCTGACCAATGCCCACAACCCGACGGAAAAGGCCTATGCCGTCGTCCAGCTGCGGCAGGACAATGCGCTGGGCACACTCTACAACATGGTCGGTTTCCAGACCAAGCTCAAGCATGCCGAGCAGGTGCGCGTGTTCCGCACCATACCGGGTCTCGAAAACGCCGATTTCGCCCGGCTCGGCGGCTTGCACCGCAATACCTATATCAACTCGCCGACCCTGCTCGATGCTTCGCTGCAACTGAAATCGCGCCCGGGACTACGTTTTGCCGGCCAGATCACCGGCTGCGAAGGCTATGTCGAGAGCGCTGCGATCGGCCTGCTCGCCGGCCGCTTCGCCGCCACTGAGCGGCTCGGCCAGGCGCCGTCGCTGCCGCCGCTCACCACAGCGTTCGGCGCGCTGCTCAACCACATCACCGGTGGCCACATCGTATCGGATGACGAACCGGGAAAACGCTCCTTCCAGCCGATGAACGTCAATTTCGGCCTATTCCCGCCCGTGGAGGCGCCGAAGTCCGAGGGCAAACGCATGCGCGGCAAGGACAAGACCGTTGCCAAGCGCCACGCCATCACATCACGCGCACGCGCCGATTGCCGGCAGTGGTTGGGACTGCCGGTGCAAACGGAAACGGCCGAAGCGGCGGAGTAGCAGCTTCTTCTCCTGATGGACCTTACGCGTCAAGTAGGATATTATCCCACTTCGCGCGTAAGAGAGACTGCCATGGAATCCGCCGAGAAACTATCCGTCACCGTCACGCCCGCAATGGCGCGCATGATCCGCGAAAAGGTTGAAGACGGCTCCTTCGGATCGGCCAGCGAGGTCATCCGCGCCGCCCTTCGTGCCTTCCAGCGCGAAGAGGAAGAGCATGCCGAGCGCATGGCCTCGATCAGGGCCCGGGTTAAGGCGTCGATGGAGGATACAAGGCCAGGCCGTTCGGGAGAAGAGGTTCGCGCTCACCTCCGGGGCCTCTTCGCCCAGTATTCGAGCCGTGCTGATGATTCGGCGGCTTGAGGTCGAGTATCGCGAAGATGCCAGAAATGATCTTGCCAACATTTTCAGACATGTAGTCGAGGCCAGCGGAAGTCCCGATGTCGCGCTGAAGTTCGTTCTGCGGATCGAAGACCGGTGCCAGAGCATCGGCAACGCGCCTCGCGGCGGTCGTTCCCGCGACGACATCCTGCCGGGATTGCGAACAGTTCCGTTCGAGCACTCTGCAGTCATCGCTTACATCGTCGACGACAACTTCGTCCGCATCGTTAGTGTTTTCTATGGCGGCCGCGACTATGAGACGCTCATGCGTGATGGCGGGTCGAGAGAACCTTCCTGAGGCGATAGTTATTCGGCTGGCTCGACACCAGCCATCGGCAACCCTAGCTTGCCGGCCTCGTCAGGATTTCGCCTGACATAGGCAGCCTTCAGGCTTTCCGAGGTTTCGCGGGAGCCGTCATGGCTCCAGCCCGGCGGCTTGATCAGGTAATTCAGGCGATCGCTCAAGGTCAGCCCCGGCGCAAGAGCGTCCCTGAACATGCCGATCCATTCATGGAACGCGACCTTCAGCGGATTGAAGGTGCCCAGATTCCTGACGATGCCATAGCGCGGCCGGTCTTCCTCCAGCTCCCCGACGAAGGTGCCGAACATGCGGTCCCAGATGACCAGTGTGCCGGCATAATTGGCGTCGAGATAGCGCGGGTTGGTGGCGTGGTGGACGCGGTGGTGCGAGGGCGTGTTGAAGACGAACTCGAACCAGCCCCACATCTTGCCGATCGTCTCGGTGTGGATCCAGAACTGCCAGACCAGATTGAAGCCGAAGGTGAAGGCAATGACCGCCGGATGGAAGCCGAGCAGCACCAGCGGCGCCTGCAGCACGAACATGAAGGTAAACAGGCCGGTCCAGCTTTGCCGCAGCGCCGTCGACAGATTGTAGTGCTGGCTGGAATGGTGGTTGACGTGCTCCGCCCATACCCAGCGCACCCGGTGCGCGATGCGATGATAGAGATAGTAGCGCAGATCATCGAGCAGGAAGGCGGCAAGGAACACCCAGACCGACAGGCCGAGATTGAAGACGCGGAATTGCCACAGCCACAGCAGCGCCCAGTAGGACACGACGCCAAGCAGCAGCCCGGCAACGACATTGCCGGTGCCCATCATCAGGCTGGTCAAGGTGTCGCGCGTCTCGAACGATCCCTTGGCGCGGCCGGTTCGCACCAGCCAAAGCTCGATCAGGATCGCGGCAACGAAGAACGGAATGGCCAACTGAGTAACCTGCGGGAAGTTGTAGTCGTCCATCACGCAGCCTCCCGGGCGGAACTTGGATGTTGCGGCTGAAGTGTCTTCAGCAAGCCTTGTGCATCTGCTGCGCTGGAAAAGCGAAAGCGGCCGCCCTTCCAGGTGAAATCGGCGAGCCGGAACGAGACCGTGTTCACATCTCCGACGTTCAAAACCGCCACATCTTCAGGCGTGACGATGCGGGTCAAAAAGCAGTCGCCGATGCTATGAACGATCCCGATGCGCCCTCGCCCGATATCCAGAAAAGCGGTCCTGGCGTCCGCCGTCAGGCGGATCAATGCCGCTATCTCGTCGGGAAAATCCTCGGCGAATCGGCGCATTGCTTGATCGGCGCCGGCCAGCGTTGCCGTCTTGCTGCCGCCGGTGAAATGCACCGCGGCAACCGACAGTGCAATGCCAAGGGCGACGATCGCGATCAGCAGCGGCAGGCTCATGAACGGGTATCTCCTCCGGCCGGCCTGTCGTCTTTGGCGATAGTTCTGGCTCGAGGACTCCTTAGCATGATTGACGTTTACGTCAAAATGCCGGCCAGCCTTTGGTCGCGCGGCGCAAAAGCAGCCAATGCCGGCGCACGGCGGACAGCCGCGCCACACCGTCGAGTGGGGAGCCGCGCTCCATTTTCGTGAGATAGGCGCGCGACAGCGCCAGCGGTAGAAATGCCGGGCGCAGCGAGACCGCCAACGCCGCAGCACCTTGCTCGAAGGCGGAAAGATGGTCCCGCGCCAGAGCGGTCATTGCCGCCACTGCGCGCTTGGCACCGGGACCGCCATCGCCTGTGATGAATTCTTGCGGCGAAGAGCCAGCCGCAGCAAGGATATCGGCTGGGATAAAACACTGTCCGCGCTTGCGGTGCAATGGCAGCAACAGCAGCAGGCCGGTCATCGCCTGCGCGCAGCCTGCCCTGCCCGCCAGTTCGGCAAAGCGCGGCGCCTCGCCGGGATCGAGCACCATTGCCGCAAGCTGAATGAGCGCGGCGGCCGTCTCGCCGCAATAGCCTTCAAGATCGGTGCGCGACGGCATCGGGTCGTCGTAAAGATCGAAGATGCGCGCATCGAGCATGTTCTCGAAGGCCAGTCTCGGCAGGTTGAATGTCGCTATGGTGGCATTCAAGGCTTCGGCTGTGGGATGGCCGGCGCCGGCCTCGCCGCCGGCGGCTATGACATCGCGCCACCATTGCAGGCGCACCTCGCCCGGCAACGCTTCGTGGATGCGGTCGCGGATGCCTGCGACTTCGGCGTTGAAGGCGTAGAGCGAAAACAGCGCGTCGCGCTTGTCTGCCGGCGCATAAAGCGCCGTGAGATAGCGGTCAGGGTCGCCGGCGCGCACTGCGTCCATGACGATTTCGGCATTTTGAGACATGTCAGTCGACGGCAATGAGCGCGGCGGCCACGGCGCGCTCTTCCGCCAGAAGGACATTGTAGGTCCGTACCGCTGCACCGGTCGACATCGGGTCGGACGCAATGCCGGCCGCTTTCAGCGCGGCCCGTAGTGTGGCGGGCAATGGCCTGAGATCCCTGCCCATGCCGACCAGCAGTATCTCGACTTTTTCGGCTTCTCCCAGCAGCTTGTCGAAATCCGCCACAGTCAGGGCAAACGGATCCGCCGGTTCCCAGCCATGGATGCCGGATGGCAGGCAGAGCAGCGAGCCGCGATGCGACATGTCGGCAAAGCGGAACCCGCCATTGCCGTAGGCTTCGATCGGCGCGCGGCCGGGAAAATGAGCCTCGCGGATGACGATGCCTTTGCTGGTCACCGTTTTGTCACCCTTCGGGGCGGCGCGTCAGGTCGCGACCGCCTTGCCACCGCCGAGCGGCTTCTCCTCGTCTACCGAAGCCTGCGGCCGCAGCTTGAACAGGATCAGCAGCGGTGCCGCGATGAAGATCGACGAATAGGTGCCGAAAACGACGCCGAACAGCATCGCCATGGTGAACGAGCGGATCACCTCGCCGCCGAAGAGCACCAGCGCCAGCAACGCAAGGATCGTCGTCACCGAGGTCAGTGTCGTTCTCGACAGCGTCTCATTGATGGCGTTGTTCAAGAGTTGCGGCAGCGGCATCCGCTTGTACTTTCGCAGATCCTCTCGAACACGGTCATAGACCACGATCGTATCGTTCAGCGAATAGCCGATGATGGTCAGGATCGCCGCCAGCGATGACTGGTTGAATTCGAGCCCGCTGATGACAAAGAAGCCAAGTGTCATGACCACATCGTGCACCGTCGCCACGATGGCACCGACCGCGAACTGCCATTCGAAACGGAACCAGACATAGATCAGAATACCAAGCAGCGCGATCAGCATGGCGATCGTGCCTTGCTTGGCGAGTTCGCCCGAGACGGTCGGCCCCACCACTTCGACGCGGCGGAAGTCATAATTGTCCTGCAGTTCGCCGCGCACCTTGTCGATGACGGTCTGCTCGGCATTCTCGCCGCCATCCTGGGTCCCGACACGGATCAACACGTCGTTCGGCGTACCGAACTGCTGGACTTGCACCTCACCGATATTGAGTTCGGTCAGTCGCGCGCGGAGGTCTGCGAGGTCGGCATTGCCGCTCTTGGCCTGAACCTCGATCAGCGAACCGCCCTTGAAATCGATGCCGTAGTTGATGCCGACCGTCATGAACAGCACCACCGACAAGATCGACAGCACGCTCGACAGCGTGAACGTCCAGCGACGGATTCCCATGAACGGAATTTTCGTGCCGGCGGGGACGAAGGTCACTGGCGCACGCGGCAACTCCTTCGGGCGAGCGCGGCGCAGCCAGATCGAGACCAGCAGACGGGTGAAGGTGAACGCGGTGAAGACGGTCGTCAGGATGCCGATCGCATACGTGATGGCAAAGCCCTTGACCGGTCCGGTACCGAGATAGAACAGCACCACGGTCGCGATCAGCGAGGTGATGTTGGAATCGACAATCGTCGCCAGCGCTTTGGTGAAACCGGTATCGATCGCCTGGATCACCGAGCGGCCGGCACGCCGCTCCTCGCGGATACGCTCGTAGATCAGCACGTTCGAGTCGACTGCCATGCCGATGGTCAGCACAATACCGGCGATACCCGGCAAGGTCAGTGTCGCGCCGAGCAGCGAGAGCAGTCCGACGATCATTGCCACGTGCACCGCTAGCGCGATGTTGGCGAGGAAGCCGAGCAATCCATAGGCAACGAACATGAACACGACGACCAGGATCGAACCAATGATGCCGGCGACCTTGCCGGCATGGATGGAATCCTGGCCGAGACCCGGGCCAACCGTGCGCTCTTCGATCACCGTCAATGTCGCGGGCAAGGCACCGGCGCGCAGCAGCACGGCCAGGTCGTTGGCGCTCTGGGCGGTGAAATTGCCCGAGATCTGGCCGGTGCCGCCGAGGATCGGCTCGCGGATCTGCGGCGCCGAAATCACCTGGTTATCGAGGATGATGGCAAACAGCTTCCCGACATTCTGCGCGGTGGCTTGGCCGAAACGCGCAGCCCCCTTCGAATCGAAACGGAAGGAGACCACCGGCTCATTGTTCTGCGAATTGTATGTCGCCTGCGCATCCACGAGATTTTCGCCGGAAACGATGACGCGGTTCTCGATCAGATAGGGAACCGGCGGGTCGTCCTGCGAATAGAGCACGGACGAGCCGGCGGGCGGACGACCGTTGAGGGCGTCCTGCACCGGCATCGACTGGTCGACCATCTGGAAGGTCAGCTTGGCGGTCTGGCCGAGGATTTCCTTAAGCCGCTGCGGGTCCTGAAGACCCGGCACCTGGACAAGGATACGATCGTCGCCCTGCCGCTGCACGATGGGTTCGGTCGTGCCGAGTTCGTTGACGCGGCGCTCGACCACCTCGATCGACTGCGTCAACGCCGTCGATGTGCGATATTTGATGCCGGCGTCGGTGACGTTGAACTTGAGCAGGCCGGGCTCGGAATCGTCGAGCGTCATTTCCTGGATGGAGCCGCCGGTGAACAGGCCGGCAGCAACCGGATCGGTTAGCGTCTTCAGCGCCGTCTTGGCGGCATCCACTTGAGTGAGATCGGTGATGCGGACCTGCAAGGTCCGCCCCGTGCCGGCAAGGCCGGTATAGCCGATCTTGGCGTCACGCAGCAGTGTGCGGATTTCGTCGCGGGTCGTCTCCAGCCGATCCTTGATCAGATCGTTCTGATTCATTTCCAGCAGGATGTGTGAGCCGCCCTGCAGGTCGAGGCCGAGCGTCATCTGACGCTTCGGCACCCAGCTGGGCAGTTGGGCCAAGGTGCTTGCGGGAATGAGATTGGGCGCGGCGAGGATCACCGTGATGGCAACGGCCACCCAGATCAGGATCATCTTGAAGCGCGAAAAATACAACATATGGCGTCGTCCGTCAGAGCGTGTCCGCGGATCGCTCCGCCTGAAATCTGGTTATTTCTTGGCGTTCTGGTTCGCCACCGGCTCGCCCTTGACGCGCACGTCGGCGATCGTCGAACGCAGCGCGGTCACCTTGGTGCCACCGCCGAGGTCGATTTCGAGCTCGTTATCGTCGATCACCTTGGTCACCTTGCCGACAAAGCCGCCGCCGGTGACGACCGTGTCGCCGCGACGAACTGCCGCCAGCATCTCGCCGCGCTTCTTCAACTGCGTGCGCTGCGGCCGGATGATCAGAAAATACATGATCACGAAAATCAGGACAAACGGCAAAATGCTGATGAACATGTCGGGAGAAGCGCCGACGCCTTGAGCGTATGCCGGTGTCACGAACATCGAGGTACTCCTGAATTTAGAAAACAGCCGCCAACTTGGCGGCCCCTTGAAATTTGGCCGGAATATAGTCGGTAAAGTTGTCAATGCAACTGCGCGGCCAGCCAAATCGGCTGCTTTTCCGGCCTGTTGGGCCGTGTTAGAGCATGATCGCGAAAAGCGCGAGCCGGTTTTGCGAAAAGATCATGCTCGAACAAAAGGTTGCAACCGATTTCGAACCTCGACGCGACAGGCCAGCTTCACGCTCGCGCACTTCAAAACGAGAAAACAAAAGACAGACATGACCGACAGCAGCATTGAAGCCCTGAACCAGAAACTCGACAGGCTGATCGAGGCGGTGAGCCGCCTCGCCCCGCCGCCAGTGCCCCAAACCGACCTCGGCGAGGCCGATTGCTTCGTCTGGCAGGCCGATCCGGGTTATCTGGAGCCTGTGCGCAACGTCAACCGCGTCGACATCGGCCTGATCCGTGGCGTCGACCGCGTCCGCGACATCCTGGTCGACAACACCGAGCGCTTCGCCGCCGGCTATCCGGCCAACAACGTGTTGTTGTGGGGTGCGCGCGGCATGGGCAAATCGTCGCTGGTCAAAGCCGTCCATGCGCGGATCAACGGCGAGGCCAGGTCCGGCCTACCGTTGAAGCTGATCGAAATCCACCGCGAGGACATCGACACGCTGCCGAAGCTGATGGGATTGCTGAAGGCAGCCCCCTTCCGCTTCATCCTGTTTTGCGACGACCTCTCCTTCGACCACGACGACACCTCCTACAAGTCGCTGAAGGCGGCACTCGAAGGCGGCGTCGAGGGACGCCCAGCCAATGTCATCTTCTACGCTACCTCGAACCGTCGCCATCTCCTGCCGCGCGATATGATCGACAATGAGCGCTCGACCGCCATCAACCCGTCCGAAGCGGTTGAAGAGAAGGTCTCGCTCTCCGATCGTTTCGGCCTGTGGCTCGGCTTCCACAAATGCTCCCAGGACGAATATCTCGACATGATCGACGGTTATGTCCGCCATCACGACCTCGCCATTGATCCCGAGCAACTGCGCGCCGAAGCATTGGAATGGGCGACGACCCGCGGCAGCCGCTCGGGCCGCGTCGCCTGGCAGTTCACCCAGGACCTCGCCGGCCGGCTCGGCAAGCCGCTGAAGGATTGATGCGTTGGATTGCGTCACCAACGCAATCCAACGACAAGGTCATTTGAGCCGCGACGCCCGTCGCAAGTCACGCGGCGTTTGGCCGATCTCGCGGCGCATCCAATGCGCCAGATGTGACTGATGTGCGAAGCCCGTCAACTCCGCCACCTCGCTTGTGCTGAGATCGCCTCGCTGCAACAGGACGCGTGCGCGTTCGACGCGACGTCGTAACACGTAGCGGTGCAGGGTAAAGCCCGTCGCCACCTTGAACCATGTCCGCAAATGCGAACTGCTCGCGCCGGCAACCCGGCTCAGTCGATCGATCGAGAGGGGCTCGTGTAATGCCGCCTCAATGTGCTCCAACACGCGCTTGAGCTGGGTATCCGACAACCGGTTCGTTCGATCGATACCAGGATCATCGAGGCCAAGCAGCCTCACCGCGAGTGCGGCGCCAATGCTGTCGGCAAACAAGGAACCACTCGGCGCGTTTGCATTGAGATCGCTCTCGAGTGCTCGAGCAAGATGTTCGATGCGCGGGTCCCGAAGTAGGTGGCGTGTGTCGAGCCGCGATGCTCGCGCCTTGCCACCAAGTTCCGCCGCCACCCTTTCCATCAAGGCCGGCCGCAATGCAATCTCAATGGTGTCGAATGGGCTTTCGGCCTCGAAGCCGCCCTCTTGGCCGGCGGGTACCAGGTCGATATCGCCGGCTCGCCTCACGAAATATCGTCCAACCTCATTGCAGTAAGAGCGCGTCGCCGCGCTTGCATGCACCATGATGCGATGGTGTGACACCCGCGACAGACGATGGACGCCTGCTTCGACATGCCGGGAAACCATCGTTACGTGGGACGAGGATTGGTCCGAAGCGAATTGCGAACGCATGCTCTCTCGATTCATGGCAAAATCTGTTGAAGATTTGGCAATTCTCGCGCGATTTTCAATGCCGCGAACCTGTACTTCCGCCTCTCCATCAAGGTTGAAAGAGAGGTTGCGATGAGTTTCTATGTTGTTGTCGGTGCAGGGCCGGTTGGAAGCGAGACCGCTCGCCTTCTTGGCGAGGAAGGACATGATGTCGTTCTCACAAGCCGAAGCGTCGGCTCGAACGCGTTGCAGAACGTGCGGCCAATACAGGCCGACGCCACGGATGCCTCGGAGCTGTCGCGCATCTGCCGAGACGCCGATGTCATCTTCATGTGTGCGATGGCCACCTATCATCGGTGGCCGACCGACTTTTTTCCCATCATCGATGGCACCGTGCGCGCAGCGGAAACTGTCGGCGCGAAGCTCATCGTGCTCGGAAACCTCTATGGTTATGGGGAAAATGCCGATAGCCCGCTTCGCTCCGACCTGTCTCTGGACCCGACTTCGAAGAAAGGAACTGCCAGGACCATCATGTGGCAGCGGGCGGTCCGTGCCAAAGTACCGGCGATCGAAGTGCGGTCAAGCGACTATCTGGGACAGGGCGCGATCAGCTATTTCTCACTGGTCGCGCTGCCCTCCATAATCGAGGGGAAGCCCAACGCTTTCTTTGGAAACCTTGAGGCAACTCATGCCTGGAGCTTCACCAAGGACGTCGCCAGGACACTTGTCGCGGCCTCCCGCTACACGGGTGAATGGGGACGGGCATTTCATGTTCCCTCGCAACACGCCTCCCCCCGGGAACTCATCTTGAAAACCGTGGCGATGCTTCGCCGGGAGGTTTCAGAAGTACGTTCCTATTCGGTCTCAGAGATGGAAGCATTGGGCATGCATGAGCTTGTCGAGATGAGCTACCTCTTCGAAAGGCCCTTGCTGGTCGATTCATCCGACGCAGAGGCACTCTTAGGGGTGAAGGCCAGCAGCCTTGAAGTGATGATCGCCGACACGCTCCGCGATCATCTTTGAGTCTTGAGGAACAAGCATCTAGCGACCAACTGAAAGAGCCCGCTCCTGGCGGAGCGGGCTGAGCCGGCGGGCCGGACTGGAGGTCGACGGCCTGCAAATCCCTTTTTTTGTTCTATCCGAGATAGCCCCCGACTATTCGAGATAGCCGGAGGGATCGACCGGGGCAGAGTTCTTGCGCACTTCGAAATGCAGCTTCGGCGAGTCCGTCGTGCCGCTCATGCCCGACAGTGCGATTTCCTGGCCGCGCTTGACCTTCTGGCCGCGCTGCACCTCGATCGAGCTGGCGTGGCCGTAGACGGTCACCAGGCCATTCTCGTGGCGCACCAGAACCGTGTTGCCGAATTCCTTGAGCCCGTCGCCGGCATAGATGACGACGCCGTTCTCGGCCGCCTTGACCGGCGTTCCCGTCGGCACGGCGATGTCGACGCCGTCCTTGCCGGAGCCGAAACCGGAGATCACGCGGCCGCGCACCGGCCAGCGCATCTTGCCGATGCCGGTGGCGTCAGGCGCAACGGCATCGTCGTCCTCGGCCTGCTGGATGACTTTCGAATCTTTCTTCGGCGGCGTGTAGGACGCCAGCGTTTCCGACGGCGTGGTCTTTGCCGCTGGCTGCGTCGTGGCCGTGATCACCGGATCGATCTTGGCAGGCTTGGCGCTGGCGACCGTCGCGGCCCCACCAGTCGGCACCTTCAGGGTCTGGCCGATCTTAAGCAGTCCATCCTTCATCCCGTTGGCCTGCTTCAGAGCAACGACGCCAACGCCGGTCTTCCTGGCAATCGAAGACATCGTATCGCCCGACTGGACCGTGTAGGTCCCAGCGGCCTTGGCCGCGGCCATCTGCGGCTTGGGCTGCTTGGGCTGGTTTGCGGCGGCCGCCGTGTCGACCTGAGCGGCGGACTTGCCCTCCTTCAGCTTCGGCTGCTGGGGCAGGACCGCGACCTTTTCGGGTGCCGTGGCCGGCTGGTCGTGCTTGCCGTCTTTCGCCGGCTTGACCTCGGCGACTTTCGGCTCGCCTTTGTTCGAGTAGGCATAGGCCGGGATAACCAGCTTCTGGCCGGTCTTCAGACCCTTGGTCGCGCTCAGCCCGTTGACCTTCATGATCGCGTCGGCCGGCACCTTGTAGTGCTGCGCTATGCCTGAAATCGTTTCACCGTCCCTGACGACGATCTCGGTCGCATGCGGCGTACCAGCAGCTGCCACGCGCGGTGCATCGGGCTGCGCAACCTTGAACGGCGATGCGGCCGGAGCGACGGTACCGGTCGTGGTCCTGTCGACATGCGGCGCCGCAGCCAATGCGGTGCGCATCGGCTTTGCGGCAGGCGCCAGTGCGGGAGCCGGCTGCGCCTGGGCAACGGGCGGCGGCAATGGCCGCGTCGAAACCGGCTCGAGGCTGGAGCGGCTGACCGACTGTGTGTGGCTGCCATCGATGGGGGCGGCCGCGACATCACCCGGATAGGGCTGCTGTACGGCATCCTGCTTGTTGATGATCGCGCGCTGATTGTTCGTCGAGGATGTAAAGACGTCGTCGACGCCATTGAACCGCGAAACCTGGGAACTGCATCCCGCAGCAGCACCCGCGACCACCAGTATGGCGCAGCCTCGCGCCAGATTGCGACCGTTTGTCTTCAAAACTCTGAGTTGCATCGCACTAACCCGCACATACCCGGTACAAACTAGGCATGATTAAAGCGCGTTAATGTTACTCGACGGTTAACCCCATGGAATCCGGCGAAATTTTTCTTAAAATATTAGAGGGTGAGCTGAGGGGAGATTTTACGTCAGCCGAGCCGGTGTCGAGGACGGGCGCGAAGCTGGCGTTTGCAACATCGCCTATATGACGGCGGCCACGCTGCGCAGGATAGGCTGCAAGCGGACAAGGCCGATATCCTCACGCTCGAACCGGCTGCCGATCTTGGTCAGCTTGGCCAGCACCTGCTCGCCCTCCTCGGGCCCGATCGGGGCGATGACGATGCCGCCGCTCGACAGTTGGTCGAGCAGGAAGCGCGGCAGGCTGTCGAAGGCTGCCCATGCGACGATGCGATCGAACGGCCCTTCGTTCGGCAGCCCGCCGGAACCATCGGCCTGGCGCACGATGACATTGCCGATACCGAGCGCCTCGAAACGCTGCCTGGCCTGCTCGACGAGCGTCCTGTAGCGATCGGTGGTGACGACCCGCGCCGCCAGCCGCGACATCACGGCCGAGGTATAACCGGAGCCGGTGCCGATCTCGAGCACGCGATTGCCCTGCTCGATGGCGAGTGCGGCGATCACCGCCGCCTGCATGTCCGCGCCTTCGATCGCCTCGCCGCATTCGATCGGCAGCATGCGGTCCGACCAGGCGATCTGATGGAACTGGGCCGCCAGGAAGCCGCGCCGCGGCGTCGCCTCGAAGGCTGCGATCAACGCCTTCGGCACCGTCCCCCTGCCGCGCAGGCGCAACAGAAAGGCGGCAAAGCCTTCACGGTCATCGAGGCCCTGGTTCATGCAAGCGCCTTGCTCAGTTGATCACGGATTTCATGCGCGGTGAGGTCTAGCTGCAGTGGTGTCACCGACACCAGCCTGTTGCGCAGAGCATAGAGGTCTGTGCCTTGCTTGCCTTCGACCGGCTCGCGGCCGAAACGCAGCCAGTAATAAGGCAGGCCGCGCCCGTCACGGCGCTCATCGACCCACAAGCTGTGCACCAGTTTGCCTTGCGAGGTGACGACCGTTCCGGCGACCTCTTCTGGAAGGCAGTTCGGAAAATTGACGTTCAGCAAAACACCGTCCGGCAACGGCGTCGCGACCAGTTTCTCCAGCAGCGCCGGCGCCAGCGCCTCGGTCGTCTCGTAGGGGACGACGCGGTCCTCGCCGACATAGCTGTAGCCCTGGCTGAGCGCGATCGAGCGGATGCCGAGCAGCGCGCCTTCCATGGCGCCGGCGACGGTGCCGGAATAGGTGACATCGTCGGCGATGTTGGCGCCGGAATTGATGCCGGACAGGATCAGGTCGGGTGCGCCGGGAAGGATCTTCTTGACACCCATGATGACGCAATCGGTCGGCGTGCCGCGCACGGCAAAGTGCTTCTCGCCGATCTTGCGCAGCCGCAGCGGCTCCGAGATCGACAGCGAATGGGCGTAGCCTGACTGATCCTGCTCCGGAGCCACCACCCAGACGTCGTCGGACAGGGTGCGTGCGACGCGTTCGAGCGACGCCAGGCCTTCGGCATGAATGCCGTCGTCATTGGTCAGGAGGATGCGCATTATTTCGCTTCGATCTTTTCCAGACCGCCCATGTAAGGCCGCAGCACTTCAGGAATGGTTACGCTGCCATCCTCATTCTGATAGTTTTCGATGACAGCTATGAGCGCGCGACCAACCGCGGTGCCCGAACCGTTGAGCGTATGGACGAAGCGGTTGCCCTTGCCGTCTTTGTCCTTGTAGCGGGCGTCCATGCGGCGCGCCTGGAAATCCCCGCACACCGAGCAGGACGAAATCTCGCGATAAGCGTTCTGGCCTGGCAGCCAGACCTCGATGTCGTAAGTCTTGCGCGCGCCAAAGCCCATGTCGCCGGTGCACAGTGTCATGGTGCGGAACGGCAGGCCGAGTCGCTTCAGCACTTCCTCGGCGCATTGCGTCATCCGCTCGTGTTCGGCGAGCGAGGACTCCTGATCGGTGATCGACACCAGCTCGACCTTGTAGAATTGGTGCTGGCGCAGCATGCCGCGCGTATCGCGCCCCGCCGAGCCCGCTTCCGAACGGAAGCACGGCGTCAGCGCGGTGTAGCGCAGCGGCAGTTTTTCATGCGCGGTGATTTCTTCGCGCACCAGATTGGTGAGCGGCACCTCGGCTGTTGGGATCAGCCCAAGCCTGCCCTCCCCGTGCGGCGTGAAGAATAGATCTTCCTCGAACTTCGGCAACTGGTTGGTGCCGAACAGAACGTCGTCCTTGACCATCAGCGGCGGGATGACTTCTTGGTAGCCATGCTCGGTTGTGTGCAGGTCGAGCATGAATTGTCCGAGCGCGCGTTCCATCCGCGCCAGGCCGCTTTTCAGCACGGTGAACCGCGAGCCTGACAGTTTTGCCGCCCGCTCGAAATCCATCATGCCGAGGGCTTCGCCGATCTCGAAATGCTCCTTCACCCAGTTCGGCGGTGTCGGCGCCTTGCCGACGACGCGCTTGACGACATTGTCGTGCTCGTCCTTGCCGACAGGTACGTCGTCGAGCGGCACGTTGGGCAGCACCGCAAGCGCATCGTTCAGCGCCTTGTCGAGTTCGCGTTCGCGCGCCTCGCCATTCTGGATGAAGGTCTTGATCTCGCCGACTTCGGCTTTCAGTCTTTCGGCAAGTGCCGCATCGCCTGAACGCATGGCGTTGCCGATCTCTTTCGAGGCGGCATTGCGGCGCTCCTGCTTGGTCTGCAATTCGGTGACGTGTTCGCGCCGCGCCTCGTCCGAGGCGATCAGCCCGTCGACCGTGGACTGCGCCTCACCGGCCGACCACGAGCGCTTGACTAGCGCCTCGACAAGGGCCTTCGGGTTGTCGCGAATCCATTTGATGTCAAGCATGGTTCATCCGTCCTCAGGAAGCATGTCGCCCAAAAGTGCGCAGCGGTTTTGGACAACGACATGCTCAAAACAAAACTGAAACGCAGCGCTTGATAGCGATGCGTTTCAGCAAGAGGGGGTAAACCGCATCCTTGATCGATGCAAGATGAGGCTAGGCTGCGGCTGCCGTTTTCCACGCAGCCCGGTATTACGAGGCAGCAGGCGCCGGAGGCTCGTCTGGGGCTTTGTCCGCCACGGTTTCCGCGGTGTCCAGCTTCTCGCGCGCCACACGCTGCTTTTCCTGATCGCGCTCGATCAGCCGGGCGGCCCAGATGGAGACCTCGTACAGAAGGATCGTCGGGAGGGCCAGGCCGATCTGGCTCATCGGATCGGGTGGTGTCAGCACCGCCGCGACGACGAAGGCAATGACAATTGCCCATTTGCGCTTCTCGGCCAGCGCCTTTGAGGACAGCATGCCGACCCGCGTCATAAGGCTGGTCACCACCGGCAGCTGGAACACCAGGCCGAAGGAAAAGATCAGCGTCATGATCAGGCTGAGATATTCCGACACTTTCGGCAGCAGCGAAATCTGCACCTGTTCGTCGGTGCCGGTCTGCTGCATGGCGAGGAAGAACCACATCACCATCGGCGTGAAGAAGAAATAGACCAGAGACGCACCCATCAGGAACAGGATCGGCGAAGCGATCAGGAACGGCAGGAAGGCGTTGCGCTCGTTCTTATAGAGGCCTGGCGCGATGAATTTGTAGATCTGCGTGGCGATCAGCGGAAAAGCGATCACCATGCCGCCGAACATTGCGAGCTTGACCTGGGTGAAGAAGAATTCCTGCGGCGCGGTGTAGATCAGCTCGACCTTGTGCGGATCGAGCCCTGCCCACTGCGTCGCCCATCTGAACGGCACGACCAGAAGGTTGAACAGCTTCTTGGCGAAGAAGAAACAGACGAGAAAGGCGACGAAGAAGCCGCCCAGCGACCAGATCAACCGCCGGCGCAACTCGATCAGATGCTCCATCAGCGGCGCCGACGATTTCTCGATCTCGTCCTTTTCCTTGTCCGAAACGCTCACTTGGCGGCTCCCGCCGTCTTCTTGGCCGCCGGTGTCTTGGCCGGCGTAGGCTCCGGATCGGCTTTCGCCACGGTCTTGATCGCGATCGCCTTGGCCGCAGCAGGCTTCGCGGTTTTGCGCGTTTCAGCCTTTGCCGCCGCCACGGTCTTCGCTGGCGCTTTGGGCGTAGGCGGGGCCTTGGTGGCGATCGTTTTCGCCGGCGCAGGAGCCTTTGCGACATTCGTCGAAGCCGTGGCCGGTACTTTTGCAACCGGCATTGCCTTTGCCGGCGCAGCCTTGGCCACCTTCGCCGCGGACGCCTTTGGCGCTACGACCGGTTCTGTCGGCAATGACGACGTCACCACCGAGTCATCGGCCATTGCCGGGAAAATTGGCGCTGCCGGCGTGGCTTCCGGCCCGTTGACGCCAGGCATGGTCGTTGCGCCATTCTTCAAAGGCTCGGCCGCCAGCGGCGTCGAAGCGGCAGGCATTGCCGGATCGGCCGCCGGCTTGGGCTTCATCGCCGCATCGACGCCGGAGCGAACGTCGGCCGCGGCCTGCTCGAACGGATTGAGCTGCTTCTTGATCTCGGCCATCGGGCTGAGGCCTCTGAGCTCGTCGACCGACTTCTTGACGTCGTCAAGCTCGGCTTCCTTCAGCGCTTCGTTGAACTGCTTCTGGAAATCGGACGCCATCGCGCGCAGCTTCGCCGTCGTGCGCCCGAAAGTGCGCAGCATATTGGGCAAATCCTTGGGTCCGACGACCACGATCATGACGATCGCGATGACCAGCATTTCGGTCCAGCCGACTTCAAACATGGCACTCTGTTCCGACTAGAACCTGTGGCTCAGCTCTTGCTGGCTTTTTCCTTCGCGGCCGCAACGGTCTCATCCGCACGGTGTTCGACGGTGCGCTTGTCTTCGGCAACGTCATCGTCGGCCATGCCCTTCTTGAAGCTCTTGATGCCCTTGGCCATGTCGCCCATCAGCTCGGGAATCTTGCCGCGGCCGAACACCAGCAGCACGATCACCAGCACGATCATCCAATGCCAAATCGAAAATGAACCCATAGCAAATCTCTCTCGAACGTTTTCCCTGGCGATGATCTATGCGCTTTCGCGTAGGGATTCAAACACAACTGCGACAGAGTTTATGAAAGGGTGGCGGATGTCACGCATTTTCAACGCGATGGCCCGCTACGAATCCGCGCATCCTCGACAGATTGGCAGCTACGCCAGTCAATCCTCCGTGACGCGCGGCGTCAGCAGGCCGAGTTCCTCGAGGTCGATGTCGGTCAGAGCGTCCTCGTCGTCGGTCAACGCGTCGGGATCGGCCGGCGGCTGCGGAATGGAGAAATTCGACGGCATGCGGCCCGAAAGCAGCCCGGCCCCTTTCAGTTCCTCCATGCCCGGAAGATCGCGGATCTCCTCCAGCGCGAAATGATCAAGGAAAGTGTCGGTGGTGCCGTAGGTGACAGGGCGTCCCGGCGTTTTGCGCCGGCCACGCATGCGCACCCATTCCGTTTCCAGCAGCGTGTCGAGCGTCCCTTTCGAGGTTTCAACGCCGCGGATGTCCTCTATTTCGGCGCGCGTCACTGGCTGGTGATAGGCAATGATCGCCAACACCTCGAGCGCCGCGCGCGACAGCCTCCTTTGTTGGACAGTATCGCGGCTCATTAGGAAAGCCAGATCGCCGGCGGTGCGGAATGCCCAGGCATCGCCGACGCGCACCAGATTGACGCCGCGCCGGGCATAGATCTGGCGCAGTTCGGCCATGGCCAGGGCGACGTTGATGCCATCTGGCAGACGCGCCGCAAGCTGCTTTTCGCTGACAGGTTCAGCGCTGGCGAACACGATTGCCTCCGCCATGCGTACGGCTTCCGCCAGATGCAGCCGCTCGGCCGGATTCTGCACCTGCTGCTCTGAAGGATACTGGGAGAGCGACTCCTCTTCGGGTTCATCGCCGACCTTGAACGGGATAACCGAAGCGTTGGCGCGTTCGCTCATGATGCCACCTCGACTGCCTTGATTGCCTGCGCGCGGCCGCGCAGATAGATCGGAGCGAACACGTCGTCCTGCCGCATGTCCATCGTGCCTTCGCGCACCAGTTCCAGCGTGGCCGCGAAAGAGCTGGCGATCGCCGTGCGCCGCTCCTCGGGGCTGGTCATGTACACGATCAGGAAACTTTCCAGCGTCGCCCAGTCGTGCAGGGCTCCGACCAGGCGGGTCAGGATATCGCGCGCGTCCTTGAGCGACCAGACACCACGCCTGGCGATCGTCACATTGTTGATCGCCTGCTTCTGCCGCTGCTGGGCATAGGCGGTCAGGAGATCGTAGAGCGAGGCCGAATAGGCGTTACGCTTTTCGACGATGACCATTTCCGGCATGCCGCGCGCGAACACATCACGGCCAAGCCGGTTGCGGTTGACAAGGCGAGCCGAGGCGTCGCGCATGGCTTCCAGCCGCTTCAGCCGGAACTGCAGCACCGCCGCCAGTTCCTCGCCGCTTTCGCCCTCATCGCCCGGCTGTTTGGGGATCAGAAGCTTCGACTTGAGGAAAGCCAGCCACGCCGCCATCACCAGGTAGTCGGCGGCAAGCTCGAGCCTGAGTGCCCTCGCCGTCTCGACAAAGGTCAGATATTGCTCGACCAGCGCCAGGATCGAAATGCGCGCCAGATCGACTTTCTGGGTGCGGGCGAGATGCAGCAGAAGATCGAGCGGACCTTCGAAGCCGGCCACGTCGACGACCAGCGACGGGTCGCCGGTGACGCGTGAATCGTCATTCTCGGCCCACAGACGGTCCATCGGTGCGGCCTTCGCGGCCTTGCTTTCCAATGTTTCCGCCACTGCTTTTCACTTTCCCTTGCTAGGCCACCGCATCGAAGTAGGTGGCGAATTCGGCGCGTATCTCGGTTTCTTCCACCGCGTCGCGGTTCTTTATATAGGTCAGCGCCCGCTTTGCGCGCTCCAGCGACGCGCCCTCGAGCCCCGTGGTCCGCGATGCGATGCCGGCCATCTCCTCGAAAACGCCATTGCAGTGAAGGACCAGATCGCAGCCCGCGGCAAGGATCGAGGCCGCCTTTGTCGGGAAATCCCCAGAAAGTGCCTTCATCGAGGTGTCGTCGCTCATCAGCAGCCCGTCGAAACCGATTTCGCGCCGGATGATCTCGTCGATGACCTTGCCGGAGGTGGTCGCCGGATTGTTGGGATCGATGGCGCTGTAGACGACATGCGCCGTCATCGCCATCGGCAGATGATTGAGCTCCCGGAACGGAGCAAAATCATGCCGCTGCAGATCGCTCAGCGAGGCATTGACCACAGGCAATTCGAAATGCGTGTCGGCAAAGGCGCGTCCATGGCCCGGAATGTGCTTCATGACCGGCAGCACGCCGCCCGACATCAACCCTTCGGCCGCGGCGCGGCCGAGTTCGATCACCGGTCGCGGTTCCTTGCCATACGCACGCGCGCCGATGACATCGCTGGCGCCCTCGATCGGCACATCGAGCACCGGCAGGCAATCCGCGGTGATGCCGTAGCGCAGCAGGTCAAAGGCATGCAGCCGCGCCATCAGCCAGGCCGCGCGGGCGCCGGCATCGTGATCGTCGCGCCACAGCGCGCCGAGCGCACCACCGGCCGGATAGTTCGGCGCCAGTGGCGGCCGCAGGCGCTGCACACGGCCGCCCTCCTGGTCGATGAACACCAGCGCGTCCGGACGCCCGATACAGTCGCGCATCTCGGCGACCAGATCGCGGATCTGTTCGGTCTCGCCGATGTTGCGCGCAAACAGGATGAAGGCCCAAGGGCATTCATTGCGATAGAAATTGATTTCTTCGCGTGTGAGCGATTTCCCGGCACAGCCGAGGATCATGGATTTTGATTCGGTCATGTCAGCAGTTTAGGGCTTCACGCGATCAAAGGGAATCATCCGGATCACAAGCCGTCAAACGCCAGATCTGCTTTCCCCATGAAAAAGCCGGCGCGGTGACCGTGCCGGCTTTTTTCAATTGGTTGGCTCCGGCTCTAGCGCGAGACGAAGCAGTTGCCGCCGGCGGCCTTGTAGCTGGTGCACAAATTGATCGCATCATTGCGCGACTGGGCCGGAACGCGCACGCGGTAGAACGTGCCCTTGCCGGCGATCTCGGCCTTGACGATGTTGGCGGTACGGCCGGCGAGCACGCTGCCATAGCGGCGCTGCAGATCCTGATAGCTGGACTGGGCGCTTTCGACCGTCGGCTGTGACGCAATCTGCATCGACCACGAGCCGCCGCCGGTCGCGGTCGACGCCGGATCGATGGACGCAACCTGATCGGGCTTGACCTCGCCGACGACGTCAACCGGCTGGTCGGACGGACGCTGCGGCGCGACCGGAACCTTGGTCGGCGTGTTGGCGGACTGCGCCTTGGCCTCAGCCTTGGGCTTGGCTGTCGCTACCGGCGCTGCCGCCACCGGTGCTGCAGCCACCGGTTTGAGAGCCGGTCCATCATCTGCCTGGGCGGCGGCGGGCGCTACAGTGCCGGTCTGGTCCGCATCGGCCTTCGCCAACGGCGCAACATGCTGCGGCGCCGGGTCGACCGGCTCGGTTGCGGCCACTTGCGTCGCGGCCGGCGCCGGATCCTCACGCGGCACCAGCGAACCATCCGACTTGACCACCATGGTCCTCACCTTGCGCGGCGCAACGGCAACGACATCGGCGTTGGTACCCTTGTCGGCATCCTGCAGCACCTGCGCGATGCGATCCTCGGACTTGGGCGCGGGCGCTGTGTTGTCGGTCGAAGCGGCGCCGGCGGTCGGCACGGCGTTGCCGTCATCGGGTCCGATGGTGACTGCGGCGCCGGCGTTCTGGTCCGGCGAAAGATCGATGGCGCGGCTCGGATCCTTCGCCTGAACGTCCACCGGATCTTCGGTGTTGGTAACCAGTTTCTCCTGGACCGGCTCGGCGGGCTTCGCACCCCTGACCGCGTCATAGACCTTGTTGTCCTGGTTCGGTACCACGGCCCCGCCCGGATTCTCCGGCTTGACCTTGATAGGCGCGTTGTCGGCCTTAACGATCACGGGCGCTTCAGTGCCGCCCTTGCCGCCGAAAGACAGCGCAAAGGCGCCAAGGCCGCCCGCGACCGCCACCCCACCGACAATCGCGGCGATGAGCAGGCCACGTCCGCGCGAAGGCCTTGCAGCCTCACGCTCGCCGAGGCCCGGAACAGCCATCGCCTCATCGAGTTCGGGATCGTAGTCGAGTTCGTCGACGGTGAAATCGTCCGCCTGTGAAGCCGGCTGATTGCCGGGCAGACTGTCGAGATCGAAGCCGTCGGCGGCATCGGCATAACCTGTTGGCGCCGCCGTGCGGGCAGACACTTCCATGGGCCGCGCCGCATAGGTCCGCGCTTCCGGCTCATAACCCAGCGAGGCCCTGTCATAGCCCGGCTTGGCCCTGTCATAGCCCGGCTTGACGCTGTCATAGCCCTGCTTGGCGTTGTCATAGCCCTGCTTGGCTGTGTCATAACCCGGCTTGAAACCCGCGGCGTAAGAGTCATCTTCGTAAGACGCCACGTAGCTCGCGGTAGCGGGAGCGACCTCCACCGCGTTCATCTCGGAGAGAAGGCTGGAGAACTCGGCGTCGAGATCGTCATAGCCAGGCGACGCCGGCTGATCTTCCTCGAAATGCAGTTCCGGAATGTCGAGATCGTCCGCCAGCGCCACGACACGCTCGGGCACATCGACAGTCTCGACATCGGGCATGTCTTCGTAACGCGCTGACTGGCGCGATTGCTGCGCGGATACAGGGGCGACAGTTTCGACCGGCTCGGCCGAACGGTAGGACGTCACCCCGGCGACCGCCGAGGCTGTGGTCATGGGTGCCATCGAAGCGGCCGGCTGACCACCAACCGGAGGCTGAGCGCTAAATGAGGGCTGTTGCGGAACCGGCGTCACGCGGCTCCACGAACGGACTGGCTCGGGCGGCGTGGAACGCTCCGCCGGCCAATCGAGAGAATCCGTCGAATTGTCCCGGGAAGCGGACGCATCACGCGGGTCCAGGCTTTTGGCAAAGGCCGCGTCGAAGGCGTCATCGTCGAAATCGACATCACCATGTCCGGCAGCCTCCGAGCCCGGATCCCGATCTTCAGGTTCATCATGCAAAAGATCGTCGACATCGGCATCGGCCGCCTGGGCGGTGCCGAGGTGGTTAGGCTCCTCAGGAGCGGGTTCGTCAAGATCCCAGTCGAGCTCACCGACAACATCGGCCGGCTCCTCGGTGGTCTCTGCAGCCTCGGCGACAGGCGACTGCGCGGCGACAGCCGGCTGAGCCATGACCGGCTCCTCCTTGGCTACAGGCGCCGAGCGCGCGGTCATGGCGCCCAGCAGCGCATTCAACTCGTCTTCCAGGCTCCGTTCGTCCTCGATCGGGGTTTGCTCCGGCTCGGCTGCGATGACGTCTGGCGCCACCGGCTGGACCGGAGCGGCGACAAACTCAGTGGCCGGTTCTTCGACTGTTTCGGCAAACGTGTCGTCGAAATTCAGGTCGAAAGCATCATCCGACCCTGCTTCAGCGCTGGGCGTCTCGCCCTGCGCATCCGCGCTATCGGCAAGCATATCATGCGCTTCCGGCTCCTCGGATGCGACCGGCTCGTCAGCGCGAACGTCAAAATCCATGTCGACATCTGCCATGCCGTCGTCGAGATGGCTGGCAAGATTTTCGTCGGAGGCAAAATTTTCGTCGGGGGCCTGACCGTCAGGCGCAGCAGCCTGCTCCGGCATGGGGTACTCGACGGGATCGGCAGCCCTGTGGGCCTGTTCCATCACCGAATGGTCGTCGAGCATCAGCTCGTCTTCGAGCGAGATCGCAATCACATCGTCGAATTCATGATCGGAGGCGGCCGTCTCGGCAGCAGGCGCGTCGTCAACAGCGTGCTGGACCTCTTCAGCTTCCTCGTCAATCCGGAAGTCATGGTCGAGCGACGCGGCAAACTCGTCCGCCATCGGCTGATCGTCCTCGAAGGGCGAGACATCCTCAAGCGAACTGGCGACGGCATTGCCGAAATCGGCGTCGAAAGCCGGCTCGACGGACGGTGCGGCTTCGGCAGCGCCCGATTGGCTGGAGCCGGTAGCTTGGTCGTCGACGTCAGCCATGTCCAGATGGAAATCGTCGTCGAGCGAAACCGAAAACTCGTCGTCATCCGTTGCGCCGGCCTCAGCCGCTTCGAACGCCGGCCGATGCTCGAAAGTAGGCTCATGGGCCTCGGCAACCGGAACGGCGTCGCCGTCGTCAGCGCCGAACTCGGCCATCATTTCCTTCTCGAGATCGATATCGAAATCGCCCTCTTCCGCCGCGTGATCGGCGGCTGGGGCTTTCGGCTGGGCGGGCGACTGCGGCTTGACCGGCTGGCGCGGGTCGAACCCCATGATCCTGGTCAGTTCCGCGAACGGATCATCGTCGGCGATGTCGTTGTTGTCGGCTACTCTCAGCTGGGTTCTGTCTGCCATTATTGTTCCCGAACTCGCACTCATTCGGACGCCATGGACGTCGCGTAGGGTTGGCCCTTACCAGCGCAATGTGGGCAAAAGGTGACAGGTTATTTAGTCAAACCTAACGCATTTCGGTGGGCGCGGCGGCTCCGATCAGCGTCAGGCCGGACGTCAAAACGTCTGAAACAGCCTGCACCAGCCCTAGTCTGGCATGCGTCAATTGTCGGTCGTTAACCTTAACAAAACGTAAGTCGGGATTATCCGTGCCACGGTTCCAGTGTCCGTGGAAGCTGGAGGCCAGATCATAAAGGTAGAATGCCAGCCGATGGGGCTCGAGCGCAAGTGCGGCCGACTCGATCAGGCGGGGATATTCGGCAAGCTTGCGGATCAGGCCGATTTCGCCGTCGTCGGTTAGCAAAGCCACGGCGGACGCGAGGCTGTTGCGATCGAAATTAGCCTCGCCCAGTTGCTCGCTCGCCTGCCTGAATACCGAATGGCAGCGTGCCGAAGCGTACTGCACATAGAACACCGGATTGTCCTTGGACTGCTCGGTCACCTTGGCGAAATCGAAATCCAGCGGCGCGTCGTTCTTGCGGTAGAGCATCATGAAGCGGATCGCGTCGCGGCCGACTTCCTCCACCACTTCGCGCAACGTCACGAAATCGCCGGACCGCTTCGACATGCGCACCGGCTCGCCGTCGCGAAACAGCTTCACCAATTGGCAAAGCAGCACGGTGAGCTTCACCTCGTCGCCGGCAATCGCCCGCGCCAGCGCTTCCAGCCGCTTGACATAGCCGCCATGGTCGGCGCCGAGCACATAGATCAGGTCGACGAAGCCGCGATCGACCTTGTCCTTGAGATAGGCGACATCGGCGGCGAAATAGGTGAAGGAGCCGTCCGACTTGACCAGCGCCCGGTCCATGTCGTCGCCGACCGCGGTCGAGCGGAACAGCGTCTGCTCGCGGTCCTCCCAATCGTCGGGCTTCTCGCCCTTGGGCGGCGGCAATTTGCCCTTGTAGATATGGCCCTTCAGCGTCAAATCGTTGATTGCCGAGCGGATCTTCCTGGCATTCTCGGCGTGCAGCGTGCGCTCGGAGAAGAACACGTCGTGATGCACGTTGAGCATCGCCAGATCCTCGCGGATCATCGCCATCATCGCATCAATGGTGCGGTCCTTGACGATGGCGAGCGCCTCGTCGTCCGGCATCAGCAGCAAAGAGCGGCCAAACTCCTTGGCCAGCCTCTGCCCGACAGGGACAAGGTAATCGCCAGGATAGAGACCGGGAGGTATTTCGCCGATGTCCTCGCCGAGCGCTTCGCGGTACCGCAGGAATGCGGAGCGACCGAGCACGTCGATCTGCGAGCCGGCATCGTTGATGACGTATTCCTTGGTCACGTCGTAGCCGGCAAAGGCCATCAGGTTGGCCAGCGCGTCGCCAACGACAGCGCCCCTGCAATGGCCGACATGCATCGGCCCTGTCGGATTGGCCGAGACATATTCGACATTGGTCTTCCTGCCAGCGCCAATCGACGAGCGGCCATAATTGCGGCCTTCGCCAAGCAAGGCGGTCAGATGCACCTGCCAGAAGCCGTCCTTCAGCCGGAGATTGACGAAACCCGGGCCAGCCACTTCAGTGGCGGCGACATCCTTGTCCTCACGCAGCGCTTGCGCCAGTCTCTCGGCCAGCACGCGCGGATTCTGGCCGGTCGGCTTGGCCAGCACCATTGCCGCATTGGTCGCCAGGTCGCCATGGCTGGCGTCGCGCGGCGGCTCGACGGCAATGCGCGACAGATCTGGCGAAACGCCATTACTGTCTTTCAAATCAAGCGCTTCGACAGCTTTTATGATTCGCGCGGTGAAGTCGGCGAAGATATTCATGGGAATGGCTCTGGTGGCTTTACAGGGAATCCGGCTCGTTGGCCGGCAAAATCGAGCCCGGCCTAGCTCAATTCCGGCGTATGGTCAAACAAACGCCGATGTTCCTTGAGCGCATAGGTGTCGGTCATACCCGCCAGAAAATCAGCAACGCTGCGCGCCTTGATGCGAACGGCGGCCCGATCCAGTCCCTCGCGCCAGCCGTCCGGCATGGCGCGCGGATCGGCGAAATAGGCGTCGAACAGATCGTTGACGATCCGCTCTGCGTCCGCGCGCACACGCATGACTTCCGCGTGCCGATAAAGATGCTTGTAGAGAAAGGCCTTCAGTTCTTTCTCGAAGGCGGCCATTTCGGCCGAGAAAGTCACCATCGTCTCGCCAGCCGCCCTCACGGCATCGGCGTTCCGCGGCCTGATGCGCTCCAGATTGGCAGTGGTGGAGACGATGACATCCTCGACCATGGCAGTGATCTGCCGCCGCATCAGCTCATGGCCGGTGCGTACGTCATCAAGAGAGGGGTAGCGTGCGCGCACACCTTTCAGAATGGTTCCGGGCAGCGAAACCGTCTCCAGCATATCCAGCGTCAGCAGCCCTGCTCTCAGGCCATCGTCGATATCGTGCGTGTTGTAGGCGATGTCGTCGGCGATCGCAGCGCATTGCGCCTCGATTCCGGCAAACCGGTCCAGTTCGAGGTCGTGCAACTGCGAATAGTCACGGATTGCCTGCGGCACCGGCCCTTTCAGACCTTGACCGTTGACATCCGTCAGCGGTCCATTGTGCTTGACCAAGCCTTCCAGCGTTTCCCAGGTCAGGTTGAGCCCGTCGAATTCGGCATAGCGCGCTTCCAGCCTCGTCACGATGCGCAGCGATTGCGCATTGTGGTCGAAACCACCCCAGGCGGCCATCTTCTCGTTCAGCGCGTCCTCGCCGGTGTGGCCGAAGGGCGTGTGGCCGAAATCATGCACCAGAGCCACCGCCTCGGCGAGATCCTCATCGCCGCGGAGCGCTCGTGCCAAAGCGCGCGCGATCTGCGCCACTTCGATCGAATGGGTCAGCCGAGTGCGGTAATGGTCGCCCTCATGCGCGATGAACACCTGCGTCTTGTGCTTGAGACGGCGGAAGGCCGTCGAGTGGATGATGCGGTCACGGTCGCGCTGGAACGGCGTGCGGGTCGGGCTCTCCACCTCGTCGAAAAGCCGTCCGCGCGACTTTGCCGGATCGCAGGCATAGCGGGCGCGTGGCCGATAGCCAAATCCGATGTCGCCCAACTCATTGGTCATGGCTGATGCCGCCGCAGTTGACTTGGTCCAGATAATTTGGGCCTGGTTGACTTGGCCCCTCGCGCTTCATACCTATCATGTGAAACCGAAAGCAAGGTGACGCCGATGGGCGCGGATGCCAAGACTGCCATGAAAGTCGACATGACCGAGGCCGCCGCCAAGCGGATCGCAAAGATTGTCTCGAGCGAGGCGGGCAAGACGGCGCTGCGCGTTTCCGTCGAAGGCGGCGGTTGCTCCGGCTTTTCCTACAAGTTCGATCTGGTCGACACGCGCAACGACGATGACGTCGCCATCGAGAAGGATGGCGCCACGGTGCTGATCGACGATCTGTCGCTGGTCTATATGGGCGGTTCGGTGATCGATTTCGTCGATGATTTGATGGGCCAGTCGTTCCAGATCCGAAATCCGAACGCAGTCGCCTCCTGCGGCTGCGGCACGAGCTTTTCCATATAGAATGCCTGCCATCGGCGCGGTCCGTCAGATCGCGCTGGCGGCTGGCCGCGACCTCGATGCAACGCTAGCCTTTTGGCGCGACGTGCTGGGCATGAACCTGCATGCGCGCTTCGATCCGCCCGGCATCGCGTTTATCATGGCCGGCGATATCAGGCTGTTGTTCACCGACGGCATACCGGCAGGAACAGTTTATCTCGACATATCGGGTCTCGACGATTTCCACGCCTCGGCGGCGGCGGCCGGCGTCCCCTTCACCGCGACGCCGACGCTTGTCCATCGTGACAGCGAGGGCTAGTTCGGCCCAGCTGGGGAAACCGAATGGATGGCCTTCCTAAAGGACCCCGCCGGCAATACGATCGGGCTCGTCGAACGCCATCCGCCGCAAGACCCCAACTGAGCAGCATCGGGACCGTTATGAAAATTGTCACCTGGAACATCAACGGCGTGCGCGCGCGCATCGGCAACCTGACCCATTGGCTGACCGAAAGCGCGCCCGATATCGCCTGCCTGCAGGAGATCAAGACGGTCGACGAGCAGTTCCCGCGCGCCGAAATCGAGGCGCTTGGCTACAATGTCGAAACCTATGGCCAGAAGGGTTTCAATGGCGTCGCCATCCTGTCGAAGTTGCGCTTCGACGAGGTTGTCAGGGGCCTGCCCGGCGACGATGCCGACGAGCAGGCGCGTTTCATCGAAGGCGTTTTCTCGACGGACAAGGGCGCGCTGCGCGTCGCGTCGCTCTATCTGCCGAACGGCAATCCGATCGATGACGAGAAGAAGTTCTCCTACAAGCTATCCTGGATGGCACGTCTGGAGCGCTGGGCTGAAGAGCGCCTGAAGCTCGAAGAGGCGCTTGTGCTGGCCGGCGACTACAACGTTATCCCCGAGCCGATCGACGCGCGGTTTCCGGAGAACTGGCTGGGCGATGCGCTGTTCCAGCCGCAGACGCGGCAAGCCTTCCGCCGGCTACTCAACCTTGGGTTCACCGAGGCGGTGCGCGCAGTCACCGACGCGACTGACGCCTATACGTTTTGGGACTATCAGGCCGGCGCCTGGCAAAAGAACAACGGCATCCGCATCGACCATCTGCTTTTGTCGCCGGAAGCCGCCAACCGGTTCTCATCGGCCATGATCGAAAAGCATGTCCGCGCCTGGGAAAAGCCGTCCGATCACGTCCCGGTGGCGATCGATCTCGCGCTCCAGCCAGCCTGACGGCGCTAACCCTCATATCGCCACATTTCGCGCCGTTCATTGCTTGGTCAGCATGGCGGCTGGGATTCTATGACCATACGATTTCATCTTTGTCCGATCGGCCTGGCATTTGCCATGGCCGCTCCTGCCGCGGCGCTTGCCGATCAGGAATGCCTGGCCAATGGAAAATCCTACCAGCTTGGCCAGGTCGCCTGCCTGACGCTTGCCGGCCAGAGCCATCTTGCCCGCTGCGACATGGTGCTCAACAACACCTCGTGGACGAAGGTCGGCGACAACTGCCCCGCAAACACGATGGCGCCGCACCTGCATGCCACACCGATCTCGACGCCCGCGCCCAGCATGGTGCCGACGGAGCCGACCGAGAACTGATTCCGACAGGCGGCAGCAGCGCCTACTGGTCCGAGTTGCTGCCCTTGGTGAGGATATCGTCCGCCAGCGAGATCGCGGTGCGGCGGTCGGCTTCGCCGGCGGTGGCAAATGCCTCCTCCTGCATGCCGCGTATCCAGGGCTGATCGGCCGGCGAAGCGCGTTCGAGCGCAGCCGTCATCATCGCCAGGCCGCGAACGATCTTGCCGCTCTGGAACAGCAGGTGGCCTAATGTCGCCTGCGCGCCGGCATGGCCCTTCTCGGCGGCGAGTTGGAACCAGCGCCCAGCCTGCTTGACACTGGCCTTCACGCCGCCCTCGCCCTTCAGGAACATCTGCCCCATCTCGAACTGCGCGTTCGGATTGCGGTAGTTGGCGGCGGCGCGCATGTAATATTCCTGAGCGGCCACCTCGTTCTCGGTGACCGGACTGCCGGGAATGCCCTTGCGCAGATAGTCGCCAAGCGCCACCAACGCATCGGAGACATAGCTTTCCTCGGGCGAGCCGGGCTCGACATCCTGGTCGACGATCTCCGAGAAGAACTTGAACGCCTCATAGTCGTCGCGCGCCACGCCGTCGCCTTCCGCATACATGCGGGCAAGCTTCCAGGTGGCGCCGATCTGGCCGTTTTCGGCGGCGTATTTGTAGGCCTCGGCGGCCTGTTCCTTGTGTCCGTTCTTGTAGGCGGAGAAGCCGAACTGGAACACCGCCCACGGGCTCGACTGCGGCTTCACGCCGGTTTTGTCGTCGAACACCTTGTCATCGAAGGCCATGGCCTGGCCCACGGCGCCAAAGGTCGCGCCAAAAGTGGCAGCCACGACCAGTGCCGAAAAGACAGACGACCTCAACAACTCAGATGTCCGCATAGCAATGTGTTTCTTTCGCACCGCCCGGATGGGTCACAGCGCCATCGCGCGCCGGCCCCACCGTCTGTGCATATTTCCAAATCGCGCCCGACTGATAGTCGGTCTTGCGCGCCTTCCAGGTCTTCGCCCTCGCCGCCAGTTCGCTTTGGGATAACGCCACATCGATCGTGCCGTTCACCGCGTCGATCGAGATCACGTCGCCATTCCTGAGCAACCCGATCGGACCGCCCACCGCTGCCTCCGGCCCGACATGGCCGATGCAGAAACCGCGCGTCGCGCCCGAGAAGCGCCCGTCGGTGATCAGCGCCACCTTGCCACCCATGCCCTGGCCATAGAGCGCTGCCGTCGTCGACAGCATTTCGCGCATGCCGGGGCCGCCGCGCGGCCCTTCGTAGCGAATGACGAGAACCTCGCCTTCCCTGTAGTTGCGATGCGTTACCGCCTCGAAACATTCCTCTTCCGAATCGAAACAGCGTGCCGGGCCGGAGAACTTCAGCTCCGACATGCCGGCGACTTTGACGATCGCGCCTTCGGGGGCGAGGTTTCCCTTCAACCCAACGACACCGCCGGTTTGGGTAATGGGTGTGTTGGCCGGGCGGACCACATCCTGGTGTTCATTCCAGGCAACGTGCTCCATATTTTCGGCCAAAGTGCGGCCAGTCACGGTCAGGCAGTCACCGTGCAGATAGCCGTGGTCGAGCAATGTCTTCATCAACAGCGGGATGCCGCCGGCCTCGAACATGTCCTTGGCGACATATTTGCCGCCCGGCTTGAGGTCGGCGATGTAAGGCGTCTTCTCGAAGATCTTCGCCACGTCGAACAGGTCGAACTTGATGCCGGCCTCGTGTGCGATCGCCGGCAGATGCAGTGCTGCGTTGGTCGAGCCGCCGGTGGCCGAAACCACGGTCGCCGCATTTTCCAGTGCCTTCAGCGTGACGATGTCGCGCGGCCGGATATTTTTCGCGATCAACTCCATGATCTTTTCGCCCGAAGCGAAATTGAAACGATCGCGCATTTCGTACGGCGCCGGCGCGCCACAGGAATAGGGCAGCGCTAGGCCGATCGCTTCGGCGACGGTGGCCATGGTGTTGGCGGTGAACTGGGCGCCACAGGAGCCAGCCGACGGACAGGCCGCCTGTTCGATTTCGAGAAGCTCGGCATCATCGATCTTGCCGACCGAATGTTGGCCGACTGCCTCGAACACATCCTGCACGGTGATGGGGCGGCCGCGGTAGCTGCCGGGCAGGATCGAACCGCCATAGATGAAGATCGACGGCACGTTGAGCCGCACCATGGCCATCATCATGCCGGGCAGCGACTTGTCGCAGCCGGCCAGCCCAACCAGCGCGTCATAGCAATGTCCGCGCATGGTGAGTTCGACTGAATCGGCTATGACCTCGCGCGACACCAGCGACGACTTCATGCCCTGGTGACCCATGGCGATGCCATCGGTGACGGTGATGGTGCAGAATTCGCGCGGCGTGCCATTGGCGGCCGCAACGCCCTTCTTGACCACCTGCGCCTGGCGCATCAGCGAGATGTTGCAGGGGGCCGCCTCGTTCCAGCAGGATGCGACGCCGACCAGCGGCTGCGCGATCTCGGCTGCCGACAAGCCCATTGCGTAGAGATAGGAACGGTGCGGCGCCCGCGCCGGACCGACGGTCACATGGCGGCTGGGGAGCTTAGCCTTGGAAATGACTTTGGCGTCCATACTCTTCCTTGCCCACATCTTCCCTGAAAAGGGGGCGATGCGGCCTGCCCCATCGCCGAGCCTTTTGGCGCGTGTCCCGAGACAAGATCGAGGTGCGCCGGGTTTATGGCGGGAAATGGGCAATTTCCTTGGCCTGACCTTTAGCGCAGGGGTTGTTCAGAAAGTGTTGCCGAAACGTCACAATTGCACGAGGTGAAAGCGGTGCTGTTTATATGCAACGCGGCTTGGGTAACTGGACGCCTGACCAGACCTGCCAACGAAAAAGGCCGAGCGATGCCCGGCCTTTTTCGTTCAGCTTTTCAGAGGTTTAGAACTTGATCTTGAGGCCACCTGAAATCGCCGTGACGAGATCGTTACCGAAGTCGTAGGTGGCGTCATCCCCAATAACTTTACCGTTCTCCCCAATCAATATACCGGAATGACCGCTTGTCAGCACGCCAACCGCGCCAGCCAAGCGAACCTCGATATTCGGCTTAGGGGTGTAAGCGACACCGCCCCCCAGCGTCCAGGTGTCCGTCTGCGAGCCGTAGCCGTGAGAAGTGCCGCGATCCCAGGAGAGCTGGCCGGCCGCACTCCACTCGTCGTTGAACTTATGACCGATGCCGCCCGTGACCGTCCAGCCATCACGATACATCAGGTCGAGCGACGTTACTTCGCCTGGCGAGTTCGTGAAGCAAAACGCGCTTGGGACACCGACCGGACAGATCGGCACACTCTGCAGCACGCTCCAGTTAACCCACTTGATCGAACCGAAGGCAAGCCAGCCGGGCGCGATGCCCGACTGCATTTTCAATTCCACCACATCCGGCATGTACTGCGTTGAGCCGTAGATCGGAAGAACGACGCTGCCGACATTTGTCAGATCGAGCGTGCCCGAAATGTTATCGAGCTTAACTTTCGAATTATAGACGAGGCTCGCGCGCAACGCGATGTCGGGGATTTCGTAGGCAAGGCCGGCGCGCCAGCCCCAGCCGTTGCTCGTCAGATCGACGCGACCGGTGCCGCCGAAGTCGGGCACCAGCGGTGACACCAGGCTTTCCTTGAAACCGTAGACCTTCTGGTAGAAAACACCGCCGATAAAGCGGAGTTGACCCTTGCCCGCATCCATTTTGTAAGAGCAAGTCGCAGCGTAGTTATCGCTTTTGATGTCGGTTTCCATGTTGGAAAACGCACCATTCCACACGCCGGGCGCAACATGCGCACCCCAAGGCTGCGAGTAGTCAATCATACAGTCGACACCTTGGACGATTTGGGCCTTCGCGCCGATGCGCGGGACCCAATAGTTCTCGGCCCCATCGGCCGAGGTCCCGAAACCTAGGTCGGCCCCGCCAGGACCGCGCGCATTCTTGAGCTTACGATCCGGCATCACGTAAGTCGCTTCCGCTTCCGTAGAGAACGGCGCAGGGTCAAACAAAAGATCGATGTCGTAACCGCCGCGCTCCAGGCCGCCAGCATGCGCCGAACTCATCGCGGTTCCGATCAAAGCCAGCGACAAGCACCCTGCCCCCAGCAGTGCTTTCAGACGCAAATTGTTCATGGATGTCCTCCCCCGAATAACCGTGCATCAAGCTAGAACCAATTCAGGTTAACGGTGCAACAACGAATTCAAGAAGCGTACACGTACAGTTGATCAGAGTGCGTTTTCCGCAAAATTCCGACTCTCCCGCAACACCGAAAACACGGCATTTGGGTGCAAATGAACCAACAAAATCGGGGAAACTTCTCCAAAATGGCCCAAGAAAAGGGCATTTTACGGGGTATCCGGCCCCATTGTTACATTATGGCAACAATGGGGCTAAAACTTCCGTTTACGTCAACATTAACGCAACGGAATGTCTATTTTCGCGGCAAGAAACTGTCGTTTTAGAGGGCGCTAAAATCTCACGAATCCCGCCCTCAACCGGCGTCGCGAACCCTGGTCAACGCGACCGAAAGCTTCTCCTGTGCGTCGCGGTATTCGGCCAGCTTTTCGCGCTCGGCCTCGACGATCTCTGCCGGCGCGCTGGCGACGAACCTTTCGTTCGACAGCTTCTTGTGCAGGCGCGCGATTTCCTCGGTCACCTTGGCCAATTCCTTCCGCAGCCGTGCCGCCTCCGCGACAAGATCGATCAGGCTGCCGAGCGGCAGGCAGATCGTCGCCTCGTTGAGCACGATCTGCGCCGAGCCCTTTGGTGCGACATCGGCCAGCGAGATGTCGCCGACGCGTGCCAGCCGCCTGATCGCCGAATCCTCGCGGACAAGCCGTTCGCGCGTCACATCGTTGGCACCGACCACCACCAGCGGTGCAATGGCAGCCGGCGGCACGTTCATTTCCGAGCGCACGGAGCGGATGCCTGAAACGAGGTCGACCAGCCAGTTGATGTCGGCGGCAGCATCCGCGTCTTCGAAGTCCGGCGATGGCCATGCGGCATGGCACAGCAGCGACGCGCGTTCCTTGCCTTCGCCTGCAGTCTGCGCCCACAGCTCCTCGGTCATGAACGGCATCATCGGATGCAGCAGCTTATAGATCTCGTCCAGCACGAAAGCGACGCATGCGCGGCTTTCGGCCTTGGCCGCCTCGTCAGTGCCCATGAACACCGGCTTCAGCAGTTCCAGGTACCAGTCGCAGAACAGGTTCCAGACGAAGCGGTAGGCGGCACCCGCCGCCTCGTTGAAGCGGTATGAGGTGATGCCATCGGTGATCTCGCGCGCGGCGCGCGTCAGCTCGGTCAGGATCCAGCGGTTGACCGCCAGCTTGGCGTCGTTCAGCCAGAAATCGTCATCGCGCGCAACCTCGTTCATCTCGGCAAAACGCGTCGCATTCCACAGCTTGGTGCCGAAATTGCGATAGCCGGCGATGCGCGCCGGGTCGAGCTTCACGTCGCGGCCTTGGGCCGCCATCACTGTCAGGGTGAAGCGCAGGGCATCGGCGCCGTATTCGTCGATGAGGTCGAGCGGGTCGATGACGTTGCCTTTCGACTTCGACATCTTCTGCCCGTTCTTGTCGCGGACCAGCGCATGGACATAGACGGTGTGGAAAGGCTCCTCATCCATGAAGTGCAGGCCCATCATCATCATGCGGGCGACCCAGAAGAAGATGATGTCGAAGCCGGTCACCAGCACGTCGGTCTGGTAGTAGGTGCTCAGCTCGGGCGTCTCGTCCGGCCATCCCAAGGTCGAGAACGGCCACAGCGCCGACGAGAACCAGGTGTCGAGCACATCCTCGTCGCGGGTCAGGATCTCGCCTGGCTGGAAATTCTCGAGCTTGTCCTCGACCCAGGCCTTCCACGGCCCTTCTAGCGCCAGATAATATTCGATCGCCGCGCCGAGCGCCTCTTCCTCAGTCTTCTCGACGAAGACCCGTCCGTCCGGCCCGTACCAGGCCGGGATCTGGTGGCCCCACCAGAGCTGGCGCGAGATGCACCAGGGCTGGATGTTCTCCATCCAGTCGAAATAGGTCTTCTCCCAGTTCTTCGGCACGAAGTTCGTGCGGCCCTCGCGCACCGATGCGATCGCCGGTTTGGCCAGCTCCGCCGCGTTGGCATACCATTGCTCGGTCAGGAACGGCTCGATCGGCACGCCGCCGCGGTCGCCATGCGGTACGGCGTGGCGATGCGGCTCGACCTTTTCGAGGAAGCCACCCTCTTCCATCAGCTCGACTATCTTCTTGCGCGCGACGAAGCGGTCGAGCCCATCGAGTTCATCCCAGACCGCCTGGCGCTCCGGCGTCACCTCGAGACCGGCAAGAAAATCCTCATTGTCCTTGAGGCTTACCGTCGCCGCGGTGGTCAGGATATTGATCGCCGGCAGCTTGTGACGCTTGCCGACCTCGAAGTCGTTGAAGTCGTGCGCCGGCGTGATCTTGACCGCCCCGGAGCCCTTCTCAGGGTCGGAATATTCATCCGCCACCACGGGAATCTTGCGGCCGACGATCGGCAGAACGATTTTCTTGCCGAGCAGGTGCCGGAAACGCTCATCGTCGGGGTGCACGGCAACGGCCGTATCGCCCAGCATCGTCTCGGGGCGCGTCGTCGCCACGGTGATGAAGGTTTTTGGGTTTTCCGGATCGAAGGCGTGGCCCTCTATGGGGTAGCGGAAATGCCAGAGATTGCCGTTGACCTCCTGCTGCTCGACCTCGAGATCAGAGATCGCGGTCAGCAGCTTCGGGTCCCAGTTCACAAGACGCTTGTCCTTGTAGATCAGGCCTTCCTTGTAGAGCGTGACGAACACTTCGAGCACTGCCTTGGACAGGCCCTCGTCCATGGTGAAGCGTTCGCGTGACCAGTCGGCGGAGGCGCCGAGCCGCTTCAGCTGGTTGAAGATCGCGCCACCGGATTCGGCCTTCCACTCCCACACTTTCTCGATGAACTGCTCGCGGGTCAGGTCGCGGCGGTGGATCTGCTTTTCCATAAGCTGGCGCTCGACCACCATCTGTGTGGCGATGCCGGCATGGTCCATGCCCGGCTGCCACAAGACGTTCTTGCCGCGCATTCGCTCGAAGCGCACCAATATGTCCTGCAGCGTGTTGTTAAGCGCGTGCCCCATATGCAGCGAACCGGTGACGTTCGGCGGCGGGATGACGATCGTGAAGGCCTCCGCCCCCTCCTCGGCCCCGGCACCGGCGCGAAACGCGTCGGCCTCTTCCCAGACTTTGGCGATCTTCGGCTCGACGGTTTTGGCGTCGTAGGTCTTTTCAAGCATGGGAAAATGGTCCGCGCTGTCGGGAGTTTTGCTGGTCCGGTGTAAATCGGAAGGTTTTGGCCAAGTCAACCGCAAGGGCTGTCGCGGCATTCACAGGCAGATAGGCGCGGCCTTGTTCATTTCAACGCACGGCATGCCCGCATCTGGCGCAGAGCTTCGCCCTTGGCGTCCGATAGGGTTTTCTGCAATCCGACCGGCGGACGTAGAAGATCTCGAACACGGTCCATTATGGTAAGTGAATCCGGCGGCGACCCTGTCTGCCTCGCTACCAATACAAACTGAGCTCCCCAAAGAAACGGCGCCCCGAAGGCGCCGTCTCTTTTTGGCAATCGATACGGATACTACTGCGCGCCGCGCGCCACGCGCTCGATCTCTTCGCGCACCAGCCTTTCGACCAGCGTCGGCAGATTGTTGTCGAGCCAATCCTGCAGCATCGGGCGCAGCATCTCTTCGGCCATCTCGTCGAATGTCTTTTTGCTGCGGCTGGCAAACGCGTCGGAAAGCTCGCCAAAAGCGGCGGCAACCTGCCGGCCCGTATGCTCGGAAACGATCCCCGGACGCGCCGCGTCACTAACTGGCGTTGGCCGTGCCGCGTCTGGACGAGGCGTCTCGGAGATCGCCTTCGCGCTCGGTTCGTCCCTTGAATCGTCGGCCGGCGGCTGGGCAACCGGCTTGCGTGCCTCGGCCCTGTCCGACACCATTTTGGCCTGCTCACCAACCGCGGCGATCTCGCGCCGCCAATCGGCAACGGGGGCAGTGACGGGACGCGGTGCCGGCGCGTCGACCGCGGCCGGCTCGGCGGCAACCCGGGCGCTGACCTCGGCAAGTGTCATCGATGGCTTCGCCGGAGCCGGATCGGCGCGAATCGGCGTTTCCATACGCGCAATCACCGGCTCGGCCGCCGGCGGCTGCGCCTGGACTTCCGCCAGCGTCACGGGCTTCCTGACCTCGGGAGCTGCATGCAGGTCGGCACGGAATGCCTCGACGTCGGGGGCAGCATCGCCGCTCGACGCCGGCTCCAGATCCTGGCGCAACTCATCGGCGTCGCCCGGCTGCTTGCGGCCGCCGTCGCTGTCCTCGATGATTCGCCTGATGGAAGCCAGGATCTCTTCCATGGAAGGTTCGCGCTGTGCGCTGCTTGCCGTTGCCATCGTCACATCCGCCGCCTTTGTGACCTCTGTGGATTTCCGCTCCGGCAAGGCCGGATCGAATCATGGCCACAGCGTAGCCGACGGATCGCCGCACGAGAATCCCCAATCTGGGGACTTGTGGGATTTCAACAGATTAGCGCGATCTCAAGCCCAGGAGGAGCGGAGCAAGCAATTCTGCTCAAACGGCGAGACGGAAAAAACCGGACCGGGCGCCCTCAGCGGCCGTCCGGCGTGCGCAGGCCGATCCACTTGTCCTTGACGGCGTTGTAGTGCTCTTCAGGCTTGTATTTCGTCACCTGCAGGCCGAGGCGGTCGACGGACAGGCGGCCGGTCGCCTGCAGGATGGCATAGCTCGCCACCACCACATCATGCTCATAACTCGCCTGGTTGATCTCGGCGGTGATGACCGTAGCCTGTGCGTTGAGGACATCGAGCGTGGTGCGCTGGCCGACATTGCGTTCTTCGATGACGCCGTTCAACGCCAGCTTCGCGGCCTCGATCACTTGCCTGTTGGCCGTCAGCTGCTGCTGCGCGGCGGTGTACTCGGTCCAGGCGGCGGTGACGGCCTGGCGCACTTGGTCGCGGCTGACATCGACCTCGATGCGGGCCCGGCTGAGCGATTCCTTGTCCTGGCGCACAATCGCCGAGGTGCGGCCACCGGAATAGATCGGGATGGTCAGCGTTGCGCCGACGCTGGCCGAATTGGTGGTGCCATCCTGCGTCGAGAGGAAGCCCGGCACAGTGTTGCGATAGGCGCTCGATACGCCGGCGGAAGCCGACAGCTGCGGCAGCAGCGCGCCTTCGGCCGACTTCACCGAAAACGAAGCTGCGTCGACCAAATGCTGTGTGGCAAGGATGGCCGGGTGCTCGTTCGAGGCCACCCCGATGGCGGCAGCCAGGCTCGACGGCAACAGCTTTGCCACCGGGGAAGCGCCTTTGAGCTTGCCCGGTTCGTCGCCGACGATCTGGCGATAGCTCGCGGCACTCGCCAGTGCCTGGGCCCGGGCGGCGCTCAGCGATGCCACGGCGGCAGCCCGTGAAGCATCGGCCTGCGCGACGTCGGTACGCGTGCCTTCACCAACCTCGAAACGCGAACGCGCCGCGCGCGCCGTTTCGGTGAGGAATTGCAGGTTCTGCTCGGTCAGCACGGCGATCTGGCGGTCGCGAATCACATTCATATACGCCTGGGCGGCGCTGAACAGGGTGTTCTCTTCGGTGTTGCGCAGGCTTTCGACCGAAGCGCGAACCTGTGATTCGGCGGCAGCGACATTGTTCCTGGTCTGAAAGCCGTCGAACAGCGTCTGATTGATCTGGACACCAAAATTGCCGGTGGTCAGCCGTACGCTCCGATCCGCACCGGTGAGATGGCTGCTGGAGTAGTCGATTGTCGCCGAGCCGTTGATGGTCGGACGCCAGCCCGATTTGGCGATGGCGACGCTCTCATCGGTAATGCGAACGCCGGCGCGGGCCGAATTCAGTGAAGAATTGTACTGATAGGCCTTTGCGAGCGCGCCTGAGATGGTTTCCGCCGAAGCGGCAAGTGGGGACAGCATGGTCGCCGAAACGAGGACGGCGGTGAAAAGTGACTTTCGTACAGACGGCACGGTTAAACCCTCATTCGTTTTCCATGGGAACTGCGCCGCACCGGCTTCTCATCGTGATCAGCCGCCGCCGCGTGTTCGATGTTCCCTGCTGCTCAGCCCCAAAGTGCCCCCAGTTTGCGGATAGCAACGATTGTTCAAATGCAAGCGACCATGACAATGCCTCTGCTGCAAGGCAAAATCATTCAAAACTCGAAAGCATGAATACGTTCGAATCCCGGTAGTGGCTTAATTGCCGCATTAAACGCGCGTCTTCCGGTTACAACCCCCCCGGCCTTAAAAAAAAGTCGGGCCAGGCCGGAATTACCTTGACCTTCAACGGCGACGAGTCGGCCGCCTTCGGCAAGCTGGTCGAGCAGCGGCACTGGGACTTCCGCGACGCTGCCGCCGACGAAGATGACGTCATAAGGCGCCTGGGCGGCATGCCCTTGTGGCAACGCCCCCTGCACAACCGTCACATTGCTGCAGCCAAGCGACGATAGCGTCGTTCTGGCGGTTTCCGCCAGCGCCGAATCGCTTTCGAGCGCCACCACGGACCTGGCCAGCCGCGACAGGATAGCCGAAGCGTAACCCGTGCCGCAGCCGACATCGAGCGCCGAGTCGGTCGACTTGATCTCAGCCAGTTGGATGAGCTTGGCCAGCGGCGAGGGTTCCATCAGGTAGCGCGCGCCGTCCGCGCCAGTGGCAATGCGGATGTCCTCGTCGATGTAAGCGAGATCGCGCTGGGCGGCGCCAACAAAAGCCTCTCGTGGCACGACGAGCATGGCCTCGAGCAGCGGCGCGCTGGTCACATCGGTGGTGCGAACCTGGCCATCGACCATCTTGACGCGAAGCTCGGAGAAATCAGCGCTCATGTTCGAACCAATCCGCTTGCCGCGCCAGAACCGCGGTTCATTACGTCAAGAACTTCAGGCCCCCTACGCTTGCTGCGCGGGGGCCCGGGCGTTGGAGGCCTCGCCCGGAATCGAACCGGGGTGCAAGGATTTGCAGTCCTCTGCGTAACCACTCCGCCACGAGGCCTCGTTGCTCCCGGCGTTCCACCCGGTTCCAATAGGTTGCGGCGAAAATGCCGTCAAGCGGCCACCGTGCATTCCGAACGGTTTCCCTATGCGCCGATCCGGGCAGACCCTGTCAAATCGTCAGGCCCCAAGCCCACAGCTACATTAGATGATTCTTAAGCATAGCCTTCAACGGTTCACGCGTTGAGCACGGACGGAGACAAGGCCATGCGCCAGGCAATGGAGATGATAGACAAGAATGCTCGGCCAGCCCTTGTCCTGAGCGCGGTGCGGGATAGTGTCCGGAAGGTTCTGCAAAAAGTTTTGGAGAGAGAACGGTCGTCGCGCTGAGGCGTGCCCACGCCATGTCAATCCGGCCGGCGCCGCCGTTCCCACCAGACGACAAAGCGTCGGCGGTGGCGCCGCACCATGGCGAACTCATAGGAAAGCACTAGCAATCCGAGCGGAACCATCCAGAAACCGAGGATCGGCAGGAACCCGAGGATGCCGCCGATGGTCAGCAGGACACCGATGGTGATTCTGAGCCCGCGCGAGCGCGGCATTTTGAACTCGCGCCCGAAAACTGAGATTTTGCGCGCCGGCATGTGGTTATCTTGTGCTGTCATCGTCTCGAAAGATTGACCCGTTTTGATCGTTCAGAAGCATCAGCGAACCCAAGCGCGGCCGCGCTTTCGGTTCGGTGTCCCTGCCAAGACTGCTAATATGAGGGCATCTCTCGACGATTGCGAGAAACGCCTGTGCGAAAAAGCCTCGGAAAAATGCGAATTGCTTCTTTGCAAAGCCGAAAAGGGCAGCTATACGCTGCGCAACTCGCATAAGAGCCTCCGTTCCCCGGTAGCTCAGTGGTAGAGCAACCGGCTGTTAACCGGTTGGTCGCTGGTTCGAATCCGGCCCGGGGAGCCATTTTGCGTGTCTAGTGCGTTGTTTTCGTTATGCTTTGTAGAAGACGCAGACGGCCTTCCCCTCTTTTTCTCCCCGCTTTTGGACCGCGCAACAAAGACACGCACCAATGGCGGGCTCTCATTCCGCAACCACGGAACCTGCCGCCCGCGAGAGGGTTGAGCCTGGTGGCGGCGAAGCATCGTGTCCCTCCAAGAGCTGTGTCGGGCCTCGCGCCCAAATTCGCCGCCACACCCGGCAACACAAAACCCCGCACAAGGCGGGGTTTTGTCATTTCCAACAGTGTGGAAGCATCAGGCTGCCAGCAACATATCGCCGGTGAGGTATTCATCGTCGGCTGTCAGGGCCGCGGGAGCGAGGCGGCTGGCGTGCACGATCGCAAATCTCGCCTCGTCATCATAGAGGCGCTCTACAACGTACAGCCCTCGACCGCATGGGCCGGCGATGACATGTCCAGTCCACTCACCGTCGCTCACACACTGCCGCAAGGCAAACAGTGGCATGCTCGCCGCTTCCACATTAACCGTCATCGCATTCATTCTAGGCTCCTCGTTGCGTTTCAAATCATCTGATGTTATTCAAAATGAACAAGGCAAGGCGTTGTGTCAAGCGGATTGTATAGGGTTATGCAAAATGTCAATCTCTTCTGAGCAATCTCGGGCCGCCAGGGGGCTTTTGAACTGGTCTCAGGGAAAGTTGTCGGAAGCTGCAGGGGTCGCCCGGGCAACGATCGCAGAATTCGAGGGTGGCAAGCGTCGGCCAATCGCCAACAACCTTGCGGCCATCCGTATGGCCCTCGAGGCGGCCGGCGTGGAGTTCATCAATGGCACGGGCGTCAGGTTGCGGACGTAGAGCGGGCGGCAACGTGTGCAACTCCACAGGTTGTCACAGTGGGCGGAGCTCTGGCAGTTTCCAGCCAAACGCCAGCAAGGAGGATTTGCAAATGGCCCGCACGCAACGGCTGATGAATGCCAGTGATATCCCAGCTTTTGTCGACCGGGTTATCAAGGCCGGCTGCGATATATGCGCTATCGGGGATGACATGTACGTCCTCGGCGAATTCGAGGAGCAGGACGCAGCAGAGGATGAGCTTGAGAGGGTCGGGGAAGAGTTCGGAGATCGTGATTTTTTGCTGCTTGAGATCGTAGCGTATCTGAAGTCGATCGGTCGGCATATCGATCCCAAATCGCCCATGGAGACCTGGTACGGCAACGAAGGAAATCGAAGGTCGCACTAAGCCTAGCGCCTACCGGTTTCACCAATTTACCAAATTAAAACAAGCGTTTGACTCCACGGTGGCTTTGTGGAATTCCTCCCGAAATGTCAGATATTCCATCGCCGACCCTTCTAGGAACGATCCACACCGCAAAAGAAGCTGCGAGCCGGCTCAAGATGACGCGGCGGCGCGTGATCACGCTCGGCAAGCGATATGGGTGCTGCTCACTGGACGGGAGAAACGCGCTGTTTTCAGAGCAAGATTTGCTCGACATCTGGCAGATTATGCGGGCTCCGGCCACTGCCACCAAGCGCCCTACCGCCAGCGCGATCGCTTTCTATACAGCGGATGCTTCCTACAAGGACCTTCTTCGTAAAGACCAACGAAAAATCGACGAAAAGCGACGCCTGCGCAAGGAACGCGAGACAGCCGAGCGTGAGCGACGGCTTGAAGCAAAGCGCCAGGCGACACGTGCGAAACTTGATGCTCGGGTAGCCAAGCGGGGCGCCGCCTTGGAAGCAAAGTCGGCTTTACGCGCGGCAGCGGATGCCGAACCGCTCGACGTCAACAATCGCGACCCGGCGTACTGGACGGAGGAGCGCAAGTTGCGTCTGCGTGATGAGCGTATTGCCAGGCTGAGCAGGGATGCGAAATGATACCCGAACCCCGCACCGTCACCAACGCAGCACTCGATCGCTTGCCGCTCTTCGCAACTGACCTCGAGATCGCAACGGCGATCGTTGGCAGAGCACGGGCAGATTTCTGGCGGGAAGCCATCATGCCGACGTTGGAGAAAAGCGGCTTTCCGAGCATCGATCCGCTGCACAAAGCTCGACCGGTGGCGTTGGTAAAGCAGTTTTATGCAGCATACTTCGGCATTACGGCCGGTATCGCAATGGCAAAGCCGGACGGCGAGGAAAGATTGGGGCAATGGCGGAAGCGAAAATCTAGAACCTGGCCGCCCGCTCATACTAAATAAAAAAGCGCGCCCTGGTTACAACGCCAGGAACGCGCTTTGACTTTGGAGCGCCTAAGTCGGTCCGCCGAAACCAGCACGCCCGAACCGGCGCGCCAATCGCAACGTAGAACGTTTATTCGCCGGCAGCAACTCGACTTGTGCCCGACCGCGGAGCATGTTGCTGACATGGGAATGGGAGGGGCACGTGATGATCGCCGAAGGCGTCGACGGATCAATAGAACTTTTCGAACATCGAATCCTTATCTCGAAAACCGGCAAGCCACAGCTAAGCGTGCCGCTCGCCGACATCTCAGAAACGCGCTTCCGCTCTGCCGCTGTATTCTCGGATGGGCACCTTCAAATATGCGCTCGTGAGACAATGATTAACGGAATGCTTGGGACAATCTTCTTCCGTCCGAAAGCTGGCGACGATTTTGCTAAACTTCGAACCGCGATCAACCAAAGAATAGTTACGCCCGCAGAGCCTACCGCCGCAATCCAGGATGCGGAGGATGTTGGCGCAATGAGGATCATGCTGTCATCTGGCACATGGATCCATGTGGACAGGATCAAACTATATGATGCAGCGAAGGTAACAGAAATTGCCACCCTTCAAGCTCAAGCCGCAAAGGCGCTGGGGCCTTCCGGCGGCATGGTCGGCGTATTTGGCTCGCCCAGTGTGACGTTGGCCGCCGAAGCAGCAACGCTGTCGTTGATTAGCGGTTTCATTGCAAGCGTTACACAGAAACAGGGCGTCGAGGCGCTTCGAAAGGCGCAAGGCCTTTATCAAGAGATGCTAATGCGGTCCGGAAGATTCTTCGACGTTCAATGCATTTCTGGAATCAGATTGCCCAAGCCCGGTGCTTGGTTTGCTGATCATGAGGGATACCGATACGTACATGGCGGGGACGATTTCCTCTGGGTCGAGACTTCCCAAGGGCCACTGACGGTAAACTGGCCACACATTTCAGTTGTGCGGTTTGTCAGCGTGCCTCCCGCGATCGCACCATGACGTCGACCGAATAGCGAGAACAAAGGATTTGCCGTTTACTCGCCCGCTATGATACTTGCGCGCCATTGATAGTTGTTGCAAAGTTGTGTGGGGGGGCATCAATGGAATTCGTTATTTTTTGGCTGATATGCGCCGGGGTCACGGCAGCAATCGCTTCGTCTAAGGGGCGAAGTGGTTTTGGTTGGTTTCTGATTGGCGCGCTGATCGGGATATTTGGGATTATCTTAATAGCGTGCCTCCCCTCCCTGAAAGGGCGGCCCGGTAACACCTACTATGATCCCGAAACACGGACGATCGGCGCGCCTCCAACTTCCACCCGTCGAATTAAAAGTTGCCCCCAGTGCGCTGAAGAGGTGCTGGCTGATGCCAAGATATGCCGCTTCTGCCGGCATGAATTCGCGTCGGCTCGGACATAAGGTGGTTGCGCAAAGGCCCAACCGTACAATTATAGCAGAAAGAATGTTTATGAAATTTCTTGTCGCGTTTGCTGTCGCGTTCGCTGCCACAACCTTTGCCGCGCGAGCCGAATGCTACGGCGAAGCGGAATACCAAGTTTGCTCGGATTCTTATGTTGACCCAAATGGCGATATCCATGCCCGATCCTATGATACGGAAGGAAATGACTATTCGCTCGATACCGAGAGCCGTCAATTGCCGGGAGGCGGCAATGAGGTAACCAGCAGTGACAGCGAAGGAAACTCCTATTCGATCCAATCCTGGTCAGATTCGGCGGGGTCTCATACTGTCGACAGCGAAGGCAACGAATGCACGATTACGCCACTGGGTACGATGATCGGATGCGGCCAGTGAAAAGAGCGGCTATTACGACCGCTGCTATCGTAGCGGGATGCGCGCTCCTCGTCTGGTTCAGCGGCATTCGCATTATCGTCATTCAGCCCATTGGAGCTATTCCGGACGGCGTCACGGTTATCGTATCTGGTATAAATACGAACTTCATTGATAGCCCGGATGCAATTTGCCAACGCGAGCAAGGTGGCGTTTCGCTACTCTGCCGAGGAATAACAGCTGCGGCAGTCGCACGTGACGGGAAGATACTGCTACGCCTTCCTTACAGCGCCATATTGTTTCGCTTAACTGGCGCTCCAGATATAGATCGCTAAAGGCAGGGGTTATCGGGGGATGTCGAGTTGAGCAGATTCCAACATGTCGTTGCGGTTACTCTTTGCGCGGGCATGACGGCCCATCCGGTCTTAGCGATGTCCACAGACGAGGCGTGCGCACAGATGGCTGGCGCTGCAGAGTCCGTCATGAAAGCGCGACAGAACGGTATTGCGCTACAGAAGGTGCTCGGAGTCGCTAACAACCCCCAATATGCATCAGGCAAGGATGGCTTCCGCGCAATCATTATGATGGCTTACGGCAAGCCTCGCTTTAATACAGAAGAGAACAAACAGAGAGCGATCGACGATTTTCGCGATGAGGTCCAGCTCTACTGCATGAAGCTGGAAAACTAGCTGTTTTGGCTGCGCTTACGTTTTGGAGGCAGCAATTGCCCTACGATATCAATCCTCGACAATCCCTTTGACCGACGCATGCCGCAGCTTGGCCTCGCCGCGCAGGTGTTTGACGCGCGCCTTTATGCCCGGCTTGAGCCATTCAACTCCGGCCATTGCCTTTGGAGTGCCTGCCGGCGCCTTGCGGCCGGCCTGGACACGTTTCCAGAGGCGCTCGCGGATGTCCTTCGGCAGCGTGATAAAGGCTGACCCAGCATACTTGCCGCCCTGCCCCATTAGCGCCATGGGCGGTTTGCCTGGCACGCGCTTGACGCCTAGCAGTTCCAGTTCCGAAAACTCATAGCACTTGATCTTCAGCCATGCGTCCGACTCGCCGCTCCTGTAGGGCGCACCGCGGCGCTTTGAAACCATGCCCTCGAGGCCCAGGCGCTCGACGCCTTTGAAGAACTCGGCCCCGCCACCATCGACGTGCTGGCTGAATTGTATTGCGCCGGTCGCCGGCTTGACGAGATCCCATAGCATCGCGCGGCGCTCGACGGCGGGAAGCGGCCGCAGGTCTTTGCCGTTGAGATGCAGCAAGTCGAAGGCGACGAACGCCAGTCGCTCCGCATTCCATGCCATAGCCGAGCGCAGCGCATGGAAGTCTGGCGAGCCGTCAGCCGTTGGCGCAATCACCTCGCCGTCAATTATCGCATCACGCGCGCCGAGCGTCTCTGCCGCTGCCACTATCGGCCAGTAGCGCGACGTCCAGTCGATGCCGGTCTTTGTGTATGCGCGAGCCCCGTCCCAATCGATAATGACCTGCGTACGATAGCCGTCGTATTTGATTTCGTGGATCCAGTCGTCGCTAACTGGCGGCTCCTCTACTAGGCGCGGCAACTGCGGCGGTATGAACTTGAGCCTGCCCTTGGCGGCAACACTCTGCATACACTCGGCTCCAACAACGCGAATCAAGCCGCAGCACTCGATTCAGTTCCACGCATTTTGGCTAAATCGTATACTAGGAATTTAGTCCTAATTATATACGTGACAAAGCATGTGTGATTCGATAGAAAAGCCGGGACAGGCCGGCACGTTTTTAAGAATCGGAGACAGGTGCTATAAAGCCGCAAACCAAACGGGGTGCGGTAGGGTGAAGCGCGTCAACTTGCTTGAGTACTTTGAACTAGCCGAGTACCTCCACTCGGGAAAAAACCAAATTACATTTGAAGGCACCATAAAGGGTGGAATGGTCTGGGTTGCTATTTCCGGCCTTCCAAACTTGTTGGACAATTTCATTCGTGACGACAACGGGTTCTCGACCAGCAAGACAGTGGCGCGCGACTTGTCATCAATCATACAAGAGTGGATCGCTACAAACGTGATGGATGCAAACTCGCCGCCATCGTTTTCGACAGCCGGTTTCAATACCGATTTTTCAAGCTGGCAGCTAAGTGCGATACGAGCCAAGATGGATGCATTTAAAAGCGTCTTTGCAGCGGAGTGTTCTGAGGTTGATGTATATTCCGTTGGCCAAATTTCGCTTTATAAAACTTCAGATCTCGTTTCATCCGCTTCAAAGACATTACCTGCGGAGACGAGAGCGAGCATACCATTCGAAGCTGCAATTGAGTTTGACGATGCTGGCCGATGCTTGGCGTTCGGTCTTGCTACGGCAAGCGGGTTCCATGCCCTTCGCGGCCTAGAACTGGTCATCGATGCTTACCTTCGCGCATTCGGCGTCACCAAGAAATTGCATTCCTGGAATGATTACGTGAACGCCGCCAAAGCGCTAGCAGAAGGTGACGGAGATAAAAAGCCAGCGCTGAAGGTCGTTCAAATGATCGATAGGATGCGCAATTTAGATCGCAATCCATTGATGCACCCGCGCGACACTTTAGATGAGATAGGCGCGGACATGCTGTTCAGGTCGAGCGCGCTAACGGTATATGAGATCGTTAAAGACATGAAGGCGAACGGACGCACGATCCTTGACAATGATGCGACCGCCCATAACCCTGTTCTGATAGCTCTCGGCAAACCGGACAAGGACGCGGCGGCATGAAGTCGGAAAGATGCCAAGACTGACGAGAAGCGCTTCAACGAGACCGTGCAGCGGATGCTGAAGACGCCGCCTAAGCCGCACGAAAAGCCTTCGAAACAAAAAACAGCCAAGGACTTAAAGAAACGCTCTGATAAATTGGGAATTTAGTCCTATCCATGCTATGCCCGCACGCATGGAACTAACCGAGATCGTCTACAGCAAATCCTATTGGGAAATCCGCTTCGAGGACATACCGGAATGGTGGGTCCTCGGCATTCGATGTGGCTGCTGCGGCCATGAGGCGCCGACCGATCGAGAAAAACTCCGGCGCTTATCAGGAGAAGCTTATATTAGGTTTTCCACAAAAAAGACAAGATGTGTCAAGTGTTCCAATCGTCATCTAAATAGAATATTCATCGCCGGCAAGTTGCCTCGTTAACGCTCGGAGCGTACCTCGCTTTCGTCACAGGGTCTCCAGCCGCATTAAACACAAAACCCCGCCTGGCCGAAGCCAAGCGGGGCGAAAGTTAGGTGTTAAATTACGAAACCCGCCGTGCTGGCGTGCGCTCAAATGCGCGATCGAGGCGCTCGTGCAATCCGTCGATGCGGTTGCCAACGCCCTCGATAGCGCGAAGCAGTTGCGCAGTCTGTTCCTGCATTCCGGCCTTGGTGGCGAATGTCTCGGCCGCGTGCAGCTTGTGAGCGGCCAGGCTGCGTTGCGCCTCCTCGCCCTTCTCGCCCGCATCTTTGATCAGCCCCCACATTCGCCAGAATGCGGCCGACACGGCACCGAGCAACATCACGATAAAGCCGGTCGCAGTCATTATCTGCTCAGCCGTCACTTCTTTGCGCCCTCCGCATGCCGGATGGCTGCATCGCGATCGTGGTAGAAGTCACGAAGGGCCTTGAACCGCTTGCCGCACGTGATGAGCGCCTTGCGATCCGAGATCCATAGCCGCTCGACGGTACGCTGCACGACAACTCCATCCTGCACTATGCGTACCGGTCTGAGGCAGTCTTTGACCAATGCGCGATCCGGCTCGTCTAGTTGCGGTGGCGGCACTGAGACATTAATGGATTGCGTCGATGCGCAGCCGGCTGTCGTTAGACAAAGCAGGCCGATCGCGATCAGGATCAGCGTCCGCTTCATCCGATTTTTCCTTGATCTGCTGTTCCAGAGCGGCGTTGTCGGCCGCGAGTTCGTCGAGGCGCTTGGCCTCGATTGCCTTGGCCTGCGCGTTGGCCTGGCTAATGCGAGATACCTCGGCATTGGTGGCCGCCTTGATGGCCACCTCGCGCTGCTCGTACTTGAGCGACCATGCCGCGTCCGCGCTGCTGTAGCCGGCGTGATAGGTGTAGCCAAGCACGGCCACGACGGCCAAGGCGGCCAGGCCGTACAGGATGAGCGAGGCGTAGCCGCCCGTCAGTGCGTCCAGCCACTTCATGATGGCAACCCCGACACGCAGAGCTCGGCCTCGCCCATACGATGAGCGTCACCATTCTCGCGACGATTCACCAGGCCATCGAGCCTTACGCCGCCAGCCTTGTTGAATGCGGTCTGTGCAAGGCAGGCGTCGTGGTAGCGATGCTGGCCCACCCGCTCCGCTGTCGTGGAATCGACCTGGCGCTGGACGCCGTAGTTGTAGGCACCAGAGATCATCGAAGCCTGCAGAGAGATCGGCGCACCTGGGTAGCCCGGCACGCGGTCGACCAGTGGCAGGTAATAGTCGAAGATCACTCGTTGGATCAGTTTGGCTTCGCACTCGGCCGGCGTGAACTTCATGCCCTTCTTGACGTTGAGCGTCTCGCCGTAGCAGACGGTCCAGACTGGATGCTTCGGAAGCCTGTCAAGGTATGCTGTGGTGCGCAGCCCCTCCCACGGCATGATCAGGTATTCGACGGCCAATTTGACAGCCGGCGGCACGTAGCCCTTGTCGATCGACGCCCGAATGGTGACAGACGGGGAGACGGCCGCCACATGGTGTATAGCGACGGGCGCAATCTCAGGATGGCTAGGGGTGTAGGCGCTCCAGCCGCTTGCGGCCGCAATAAGCACGGCGGCAATGGCCGCCTTGCCGCGCTTTGTCGCGACAATCTTATGGATTGGCATTATGCCTCCTCGTCGGGCTGCCACAGAAGGCGTGCCGCCCATGCACCACCAAGCAGCGCAAGCGTCGCCCACCACGGCAGAAAGTCCATGGCCGGAACGGTATTCAGAATGATGTCTGTAAGCGCGGCGAGCTCGATAAGCCGCAGCGACCAGGCGCGCTTAAGCACCCGCTCGACGTCGGGAATAAGTTTCATATGGTTTTCCTTAGTGGGCTAGCCGTGGATCGGGCAGGCGCATAGCGTTTGACCCTTGCTGCCGCCCGTCATGCGGTTTAGAAGGCGAGAGATATTGCCGAGGGTGGTCATTGCACTCAGCCAAACAATTTGGAGTGGCGATTTTTCAGGTTGCGATTTGGTGCTCTGAGAGGTAGTCAACATCCCATTACCAATTTACGGAGTAAGGTCGTGACGCAACCCGCAGATGTATTCGACCCACTCAACTCCGGGGCGCGCAATGTCTTGCGTGCTGCGCATCGCACACTCGAAGAAGCTACAAAGGAGGCTCCGACGCCTGCGGTGACCCTTGTCGAACACGACCGAGCCAAAATGTCCGCTGGTCCATGGGCATATACAAAGCTTGTGGAGCCGGCGACGACTGATCGCTTCAACGAAAAGGCCTACCTCGCCATAAATCCCGACATTCGAAACGCCATTGCTACCGGCCAGTATGCTAGTGGGTTGGACCAATTTACCAAAATCGGCCACACGCAAAATCGCAAGATGTTTTTCAACGACATCGACATCATTGCAGATATCAAGCGGTCGAAGCTTGATCGTTTCAAGGATGCGTTCCTGCCAGGCATCTTAACCAATCCTCGCACCTTCGCTCTGGACACGGTTGGCGACCAGTTCGCCGAGGATGTCCCGATCTCAGCTTGGGGCTACAATCCCAACATTTTCGAGGTCGTCAACAGGCATCGTGGTGGCGTCATTGTCGATCTAGGTGCCGGTCTACGTCCCGAATATTTCCATGACATCATCAATCTTGAACTCGGCAATTTCATTACGACGGATGTCCGATCGTTCGGCGAAACACTCCCCTTCAAGGATCAGTCAATCGATTGTCTGTTTTCGATTGCCGTATTCGAGCATGTGATGCGCCCATGGGATGTCGCGAAAGAGATCAAGCGCGTGATGAAACCCGGTGGTACCATCCACATTGACACAGCCTTCATGGCCGTTAGGCACGGCTACCCGAACCACTATTACAACATGACCCTTGAAGGGCTGGCCAACCTGTTCCCCTATGTTGAGGTGGAGAAGACCGGCGCCTCCGTCTTCGGGCATGCGACCTATTCGCTCTACTGGATGGCAAGGAATTTCCGGGATGGCCTGCCTGAGCAGAACAAGGGGGAGTTCGAAAATATGACCATCAAGGAATTCCTCTCCTTCTCAGACCCACACTATGTCCTTGAGGCGAAGCCCTACCTTCGCGAACTATCCAAGACCGCCAATGACGACATGGCCTTCAATATTTCGATGACCGGGACGGTGCGCAGCTAGTCAGGCGCTAGTGCCGCCTTTTTGGCGTTTGCGATAGTCGCGGCGACGGCAGGAACCCGGTGCCATGCCTCGGCTTGCGCAATGACAGTTTTGATGTCGACATCCGATAGGGGTGGGTAGCGCAGGTCTTTGACCAGGTTGGCGTTGATCTGCGCAAGAGCCTCTTCGACCGACATCAGCGGAGGAACGACGCCCCGATGTGGCTCGCGAAAAGCCTCCTGCCCTGTGTCAGGGTCGGCAAGCCTTTTCATGAATTGCACGATTACATGGCCATCCATGCAGAGCGTCAGATATTCCAGCGTTGTGGTTTTCATCGTCGGGCTTTCCGTTAGAGGGTGCTGTAAGAGCCGCTGACATCAAGCTGTGCGGCGACCTCGATTGCGATGTTTGCGCGCGCAGCGTTGCTCGCTGCCTGGAAGAACTCCAGATACGTCGTCGCGTTCACGACTTCGGCCGTAACCTGGCTGGTGTAGGTCAGGTTCGAGTAGCAGACCGAGGCGGCCGCGACGTAGTTGCCGCAGGCTGCGGGCAACGTGCCAAGCCGAAGGTTGCCGGTTCCAGTGTGGGCGCTCCAAACGACCGTCGCCCAATATTGGTACGTCGTTCCGAACTTGGCGTAGCGGCCGAATTGCCCGCCATAGGTTCCGGCGCCTGCCGACGTGCTGCCAATGATCAGAGGCGTGAAGGTGCCGACCTCTTCGAACAGCAGCGCACCGTTGCCCGCTTCATCAGTGATAGCCGAACGTAGGTTCGCGCTGGAGGGCGTGGCAAGGAATGTAGCGATGCCCGTTCCGAGGCCACTGACACCGGTAGAAACCGGAAGGCCAGTGGCATTGGTCAGTGTGGCCGATGCGGGAGTTCCAAGTGCGCCACCTACAAAGTACGCCGCTCCGGTTCCGACTTCATCGGTCAGTGCCGCGCGTAACTTGGCACTGGTCGGATCAGCAAGCCAGTTAGCCACAGCCTGTACATCAAGACTGAGGTTGATATTGCCACCGCCAGATGACGTGTCGGTAAACTCGACAGGGGTCGGAGCAAACGCCGGAACGTCCCGAACCAGACCTCGTGTATATTTGATATCGGCGGAAGTGCCGTCGATGTTGACGCACTTGGTTACGCCCGAGAAGAGCGGCTTGTGGATCACGCCGCCAAGGCAATTGTGGACATAAAACCCGTCGAATTCCTCCGGCGTCAGGCTAGTCGTCAGGTTAAAGACCGTAGCATCGTTACAAGACACTCTCGGGCAGTTGATAAATTTAACCGCCGTAGAGACAAATCCAGCGGGAGCATATCCCCACTTGTGTATCTGCGGGCTGTTGAGCACGACATCAAAGTAGTCTTGAATGACAAACCCGTCATAAAAGACGTTGGCGTGACAGTTATTGAAGCAAACCCACGGAAACTGCGTTCCGCCAACACCGGTAGGCGTGTCTCCGGCGAGATTGAACCCGAAATTGACTAGAACGGCAACGCAGTGATCAAATATAAGCCCCTCGTAGTGCCCGCGAACCTTCCATGCCATATCGGCAGAATAGACGTGGCAGTCACGGAAGACTGGGTCTGTTGGAGATGCACGTTTGAATGGATCAACTGCGTCGTAGTCCGACTGTAGATCCCACCCGGTTGTCATCACTGTGTTGGTCGCCTGAGCCGTCAGAGCAAACGCGTCCCCACCCTGTCCCCATATGATGACGTTCTCACAAACAGGTCTCATTATGTTGACAAGGGTGATGCCCTTTTTGAACCCGGTCGTCTGACGGCCCACGCCGTCAAACGTACTCCCTCTGACCTCGACATTTTTGGCATTAAAACGGCTAGGCGAACGATTAAACTCGCCATCAACGACACCGAACTTGACATAAATGCCATACGACACCGTCGCTTGGCTCGTCAGAAGCGAGAAATCATGGAATGCGACCGGATAAGTGTAGTCATCATTCGTGATTGACAACACGTAGGTATTGATGGCGACACCTGTATCTAGCAGCCCGGACTTGCCCTGCCCAATGCCGCGTATGCTGACTGCCTTGTTGGTCAACGTGATGGCACTGGCAACGGCAAATAGTTTGGTTAGCAGTATTGGCAAACCCATAGCCAGTGCAGCAGCGATTGCGGCACTATCATTGGTTGCCGCGTCTCCTACCGCGCCGAACCATTCGGGCAACACTTCGCCGTCGTAGATACGAACCCATGCGCCAACCGTGGCTGCGACAGCATCGGCTTTGACGTAGATGCCGTTCAGCGTGTCGGCCGCAACCTGCGCGGAGAAATTGCCAAGCGTCCAAACGAAATCTCCGGAGCGACCTCCGGCTATCAGAGAGACTTTCTTGAATGTGGCGGAGTCAACAGCCTTTAACGCGGCGATGGAATCGGCGGTTGTGGAAACGGGGCCACCCGAGAAGACGCCCTCAAGCCACGTTCCCCACTCGCGAATTTTTGATTTAGCTGGCTTGTTAGCGCCGGACGCAGGCACTCCATCCGTCACAAAATCTCGGAAAAGGGTGTTCGCAAAATCGACCAAAGCGGCCTCCTAAAATGAAAGAAGGCCCGCACTGGCGAGCCTTGAGTATGGGATTTTTGACCGCCTTTAGCGGCTTAGGTCACAACCACCGATCCGGTAGCAACACTCGCGGATTCAACGTTCGAGGCGTTGGCCGCCTTGATCCAGTAGTAGTACGTGCCAGCGGCTAGGCCGCCGTCCACATAGCTGTCAGCGGTCGATGGCGGCCCGTATTCCGTGCGCACTAGAACCGCCGTACCTTCGGTGTTGACCGTGTTGCGGCGAATGTTTGCGGCCACGTAATTTGCGCTGTTCGGGCTTGTCCAGTTAAGCGTCACCTGACCGGCGGCGCCAGTCTTGCTCACGCCGGTAACGACACCTGGTGCAGTCGGATCTGCGACCGGAGTTACCGTCTGTGAGGCAGTCCACGCGCCCGTGCGTCCAGTGAGGGTCACGAAGCGCACCTGCGCCTCGTATTGCGTGCCATCAGAGAGCGCACTGGTATTGGCCGATGTTGCGCCCTTGCTGATTGGCACAACGCTCCAATCGGTATCCGATACCTTCTTGTACTGGCCCTGAATGATAAGCGCATCTGTCGTTGATGCGGTAAACGCCAAGACGCCGTACGGAATCTGCTGGCTGCCGACCGTGATGCGCGAGACGCCAAACGAAAAGCCAGATGGCAAAGGAACACTCTTGTCGACCGATGTAACCTCCGAAACAGGCGCCGTACCCTCTTCGCTTGCCGCATCCCAGGCGTAAGCCGTCGACGGCATAGATTGAACCTGCAACGATACGCCGGTCAGGATTCCACCATCGCCAATGACGAACTTGAAATCCTGAATTTCGAACACCTCATCGATGCTGAATAGCGGATAGGTGATGCGCACAAATCGTTTGCCGAACACAGCCAAGGCGCGAAGGTTGCACTGGAACACGCCCACCCAAGACGGATTAGCGCGAAACGCCTCGATCTTCATAAGGCGTCGCGCCTGGCCGTGTGAGGGCGCCATGTTGAATTGCTTGTCGGTCGCTATTTCGCCTCGCATGGCGACGTCAATGTCATCAATCCACTGGTCTGCATCCGTCGACTGGTAGTCATGAAACGGAGACATGTAAGTGGCGCGAATGATGTTGGCCGTCGTAAGCACGTCGCGACCGCGCGCGACCTCGGAGAAGCCTGTGATTGCGTCCGCGTCAAGCGTCACGGTCGGCTCAGCCCAAGTTCCAACGTCGAGCGTCAGCCCGCCATCGGACGTCGGCACAAGGCGTCCATCGCAGACCGCAGTCATGCGCGACAGGACGTCGGCTGGCCGCTCGTCAAGTTGATAGGATCCCCAAATGCGATAGCGATCTTCCGTGCCGCCTGCCTTGAGTGCTACATTCTCTGTGCACCTATTGTAGGCCGCGAGCCACCCGGCTGCGGCAAGCGGCGTATTAACAATGCTTGCCGGCAAGCGCATGCCGTCCGCGTGCGTGATATAATCGCGAATGACGTCTGCGGCGTTGTCTGACCAGATATTCGTATTTGTGCCGAGGCTGTAAACGATGGAGCCTCGTGCAACCACGCGGTAAAGCGTGTTGAGGATATTCGGAAAAACCGACGAGATCTGATCGGAACCAACCGCGCGCTGAATTGCAAACAACGACGACACGCCGTCCCCGCGGTGGCTTGTATCCCACTGCGAAAACTGTGCTGTAAGCTGAGTGTACGATGTCTCCGTTGAGAGACCAATTCGAGCGCGAACTTCGGCCTTAGAATTGTATGGTGCCGACGTGACGACGTTGCTGCCATTCACCGTCACCAGATTGTCGTCAATCCAGTATTCCTCAATGGCATCGAGTTGACCCGTGCCAAGTGCGATTACCTTGTAAAGGTCGCCGTTCTTGCTCTCTACAAAAGCCCACGGGCCGGACGCTTTGACGCGACCGTAGTGACGAACGCGGGCCGCCACCGGGTTTTTGACCGATGTTTGAATATCCTGCGGCTTTGGCGGATCGGGACGGAATAGCGAGCTCGCCAAGTATGACAGGCCGATCGACACGCCGATCTGAATCGCACCAACAACGGCAGGCACGAGAATGCCAAGCGCAGCACCGCTCGCGCCAATAGACGTCAGAGCAAGCAGGACAAGACTTTCAAGGCCCATCACGGCGCGGCCAAAGATGGACCGGCTGTCTTCCTGGTGAAGCCCATTCGATATGTATCTAGTTCTCATACCGACCAAGCCTTCCAAAATCTATCGATTGGCACGGCTATGGCGCCCGTCTCATGGCGCGCAAACCAGAAGTCTCCGGCATGAATGGCCGGACACATCACGCCCTTTTCATTGACGATAAGACCGACGTCGCCAGCTATCGGCGCCATTGTCTTTCTGAACCCGCCAGCTCGAGCCGCCCGATTGATGAGCACGGCAAACATCTGCGGGACGGCAAGCCATTCGGCCGCGTCCACGGCATTGCGCAGTTGGCGACCAAATGCGGAGACCGGAGACACCCCAGCCATCCGCTGCACCCAGCGATCGACCGTGCCGCCACAATCTGTGACGCCCTTTTCGTAAGGGCGCTCCATCTCAAAGGCGATGTAATCCCGCACCGCCGCCAGGCGCTCGGATTCGGTCATGGTAGTCTGCCTAGTATTAGATTTTGCTAATAATCGGGATAGGTAACCGTCTTAACCAAGATGGAAGACACGAACCCGAAGAACTTATCGCCTGGCGATCGGGCCTGCTGGTCGCGGTCAGTGAACCTGCCATACGAAGGCCTGCTACGATTAAAGAAGGCGTTCTCAGCCACAATCGAAATCGACTGGACTGCGCCGTCCGTGCCTTGCATTTCGGTGCGTGACACGCGCGGCGGTTGCATGAAGCCCCACCATAGGGGCAGTGGGCCGCCTACGTTCTGCCACTCACTATCGAATAACTGCAGATAAATTGTCATCAACTGCTGATCAACAGACGGCGTATCCTCTAGTGCCTTAGCCAAAAAGCCAAGCGCCTGGTCGGGTAAGCCATCGACGGAAACTGTGACGTTATCCGAGGCGCCGTTTCCAGAGAGGCCTAAGCCGTCAATCGTGCCCATACCATGCATCGGCAGGTACGTGTTGCCGCCCGTAAGTAGTGCCGTGTTACCATTCCACGCGTACTCGGCTCCGCTCTGAAAGTCGAACTTAACTAATAGGCTGCAAAAAACACGGCTGGCTGTCAAAAGCGCCAACTGATCAGATGTAAAGAAATCAGACAACATGACACCTATGCGGCGATCTTATCGCCAATCTTATCCGGAAAATTCAAATAGCAGTCATCTCCCCATGCTGCGTAGGCGGCTCGATCGTAGGCCAGCGCTGCCTCTTCGGCCGTTGTGAATGTGCCTAGATGCTTTCTGGTTCCGCCTGCCCTTATTGATGTGCTGTATTTCTTCCGTCTAGTCTTGAAACTCACACCCTTAAATCCACTAGATGGCAGGCGGTTATGTTGCCCTCTTCCGGATTTCTCTTTAGTCTCATCGCTTCTTTGATATTGGGCTTCAGCTATTTTTTTCCTAGTCTCATCGCCATGCGTCTTGCCAGTATTTGCCAGCGCAATCTTATCTCGCCATTCCTTTGATTTCGGCCTACCCCTGCGAACGGATCTGAGTTTAGCTCTAGTCTCATCGCTCTGATTCAACGATGCGATTGATATCTTTCGCTTCGCTTCGTCGCTATGCTTATATCCCGCTATTCCTTCGCCACCATCTGTCAGGTTAACAAGAGTACCTGTACCGAGATCACGTCGACCGTAGCGTTCTATCAGTTCGATTTCGTGAGCGTGAGCCTCCGACTCGTGAATGAACTCGTCCACGATCTCGACAGCGCAACCACCTTGCGCATATACAGCCTTAAAGGCTTTGGAACGAAATCTTCCATTTGTTCTGAAGGCGCGATCAGGGGTACCGCCCTTGCCAACATAAAACGGCACACCAGCGCTGTCGCGCCACACGTAAACGTAAAATTCCATATGCAAGTCACCTAGTCTTGCGCATCACCTTAAGGATTTGGTGCTTGGCAGGCGCGAGGTGAGCGCGCTTTTTCGGGAGCTACCCTAGCCAAGCAATGCGTATATGGGCATTTCGCCAGATTTTTATACGTCCTCTATGAACGAAACGCTGGGGGACGAAAAACGCCGCATAGCCAATTCCAAATCCAAGCCGTCGTCTTGCGCCAAACGCATTTTGCAAACCGGATCATCGAACTCGAGATGGTCACCAGCCGTAATGGCCTCGCGTAACGGCGGACGGATAGTCATTACGCCCGTTCCCGCGTCGTAAGTGCGGATCCTGTAAAGGCGCTCACCAATTGAGAAATGCTGCCCCGGCTGAATGCTGTCAGCGGCGTAGGTCACTGTTGCCGTAATCGTCGTGGCGCGCACTGCCGCATTTGCCGCGGCAACCACATTGGTCAACGAACCGACATAGCCTGTGCCGTCATCGAATAGAGCGTCGTCGCTATGGGGAACTTCGGCGAATAGCGCTTCCTCATCAGCCGACAATACGGCGCCAGAGCTAGGGCCGTAGCCGCGGCAAAGTGGAATGAGAATAGATCCTAGTCGCCCCTCCAACAAAGCCGCAATGGCGCGGTGCGCTAACACCGCCTGCCGGCTCTTCACGACGACATTGCCAAACGTCGCCTTCCAAATTCCCGCATCTGATGCCACCACTTGGGTGGCGCCCGAGACGGACGCCGGCCCCGCGAGGGACCGGCTATCAAGATCGAAGGAAACGTTGGTAGGCCGCAGGACTTCTTCTGGCCAACGGATTGTCATATGTGTTCCTTTGGCTTCCTAGAGATTCCGCGCCTGCGCGTTGGCAATAAGCCCGGGCATTTGGCCCTTAACGGCTTTAGTGCTTCGCTGAACGGCTACTTCGACGATCGTGCCGGAGTGCGTTTGGATGCGCCTATCGGCAATGTCGGCCATGCGGCCACTATCGTCCTGAAGCACCAGTCGGACAGTATCGGTCGAGCTCCCGCCGCGACCGGGTATCCGGCCGGGCATCGCAGGCATCGGGATTGCTCCGCCGACTATGCCGCCGTTCGCGTAGCCGCGCCGCATCGAATCGACGCGCTGTGGGCCGCCCCATCGCCTTACGTCATCCTGACTCCATACAACCTCGCCCTTGTGGACGATGCCGGCTGGCTCATTCTTGCCGCCGTTACCGGTGTAACCGCCGTCAGCAAACAAGAAGCTGAACAAGCCACCAAGAATGCCGCCGCCCGACTTGCCGCCCATCGGGCCGTCAAACAGCGCATTAAGGCCAACCTCAAGGAGCTTATCGGCAACCTTGCTAAGCGCGTTTGACAGCGCCTCAGTTGCCGACTTGCCGGATTCCAGATCCTTGATGAAGCCACCAAGCACGTCCTTGCCTAGCGCCGAGGATTCGGCCATCTTTTGGCTAAGATTCTCGACGCCTTGCTGCATTTGATTGCGTGCGGCATCGGCGTTCGCATACTTCTCGGCAAGGGCATCAATCTTGGCTGCATATTCCGGCGTGATCTCAACGCCCGCCGCCATGGCATCGTTGATGAGCTTCTGCTTGATCTCAGCCTTAGACTGGGCGTAGCCGTAGTCGTTGATGAGCGGATTAACGAGGCCAAGCGCCTTAGCCTGCTCATTTAGCAGATCGATCTGCCGCTGCGTTTCCGCCAGGTTGTTGTTGAATTTGTCCTGGCCTTGGACAGCCTTCTTAACGCCAGACGGAGCGCCACCAAGGAACGTGTCGGCCTCTGTGTTTCGGCGGTCCTTGTTGATCCCGCCATTGTCAGAGCCAAGTCCACGAATGGCTTGCACAACAGTCGCCTGATTGCCTGTCTTGATCGCTGCAACAATGCGATCCGGCAAGCTGCCGTAATTGTAGGCCAGGCTCGTCAACGCGGCTTGCTGGTTTTCATCGAAGCCGTTGAAGGTATCAGCGCCGATCTTGTTCTTGATTCCGTCTTGGAATTCGCCGATACGTCGCACCAAGTCCCGATTGGCGTCAGCCACCGAAACGGACATGCCCTGCGTGATTTTCTGAACACTGCCGTCCGCAAGAGTGACCGTATCCGAGCCATAGCCGGCGCGGTATGCGTTGACGTCGTATTTGGGCTTCGAAATGAAGCCCTCGAACTGCTTCACCATGTCGACGGAATTCGTAACCGACTTGCTCGCCGACTTGGCGATGTCCTCGGCCGCTAGTTCCTTCGCTGCCTGGATCTTGGCTGCGGCATCGGTGATTGCTACGCCGACCTTTTGCGCCGCCGACTCAATCTGCTTGGCTCGAGTGTCTATGTCCTTTTGCAGATCGGTGCGGTTGGCATCCGCATTGCGCCCTGAAACGAAGGCGGCGTAGGCGGTGGCGCCCTCCTGGTCTGCGCGACTCTGTGCGCGATCATCTGTGTTAAGGTTCGACGCCGACACCTTTGCGGCCTCGGCGGCAACCTTAATCGCCTTGAGTTTGACAATCATCAAATCAAACTGATCGATGATCTGCGGTGATGTCCCGGGATCCAGCTCGACTAGACGGCGGACCTCCTTCGACGCGTCCTCTGCAGAGATTTTCGCCAGCGCCAGTTTATCTCTTAGATCATCAAAGCCCTTGCCCTGCTCTGCGGTAAGGTAGCCGCCCCTCGTACCTTCGTCTCGCGCCTTGAAAAAGGCATCCATGGCTTCAGTGACGTCTTTGATCTGTGATGCAGTTGTGCCCGTAGCGGCCGTGCCGGCTGCGTCTACGGCCCCGCCAATTGCCTTCTGAACGTTGGCGTCCGCCAGCAACTTTAGGGAGGCTTTGAGCGGCTCAAATTTCTCCAGTACGCCATCTAGGAAGCCAAGGAACTTGCCGGCAGGACTTCCTGCCACAGACACAAGCGCATCGGACAAACCGCTGATAATGGACGAGACATCGGCAAGCGCCGACCCGACCTCATGGCTTGCGCCAGTTACATCACTGAGCTTGCCAATGGCCTCAGTGACGGCGTTATTCACCAGCGTGAAGCCCTCAGCAATGGTGGCTGATGTCGCGCCGTAAGCGCGGTCAATCATTGGCTTGGCGTTCAGTATCGCTTGAAAGACACGGTCCACGGAAAGCTTTCCGTCTGCGCCAAGTTGCTTAAGGCCGCCAATGGTGGTCTTGAATTCGTTGGCGATAGCCTGCGCGATAAGCGGCGCGTTCTCACGGATAGACCGAAGCTCGTCGCCTTGTAAGATGCCGCTCGAAAGCGCCTGGCTCAACTGTAAGATGCCGGCCGCCTGCTCGCTAGCCTCGGCGCCGCCAGCCTTGAATGCCTTGTTGACGATCTCTGTAGCGTCCGCGACTTCCTGCTCATTCTTGGCAACGCCAGCCGTGGCGCGAAGAAGCTTTGCGTAAAGATCGACCGTCTCGCCTAGACCGGAGCGCGTGCCCGTGGCGATCTTGTTGATTTCGTCAAGCGAGCGCGCCGACCGCCCGCTGACAACAGCCGAGGCGGCGATCTTATTGCCGGCTTCAGTCCATGCGTCTGCGTAATCCTTGATCTTGTCGGCCGCAAACGCTCCAGCGAGGCCAGCAGCGCCTCCCTTAAGGCTGTCAAGGCCGCCCTTTAAGCCACCGAACGACAACCCACCAAAGGACAGCCCCTCGTTGAGCTTCTTGTTGGTCTCTGTAAACTGCCGCTGAATGTCCGTCAGTTGCTTCTTTGCGGTCGCATTGGCCTTGGTGAGCGCGCGCTCGAATTTGGTTGTCGATGCATCAAGGCTAACTATTAGCCGTTCGAGGTCAGTTGCCATAATCCGCCATTAATGCTAACGGCGCACCTTGAACTCGCGCACCATGGTTTTTGTTGTTGCCGGCTTGGTCTTTGCAGGCCACGTGCTCAGTGATCGGCACTGGCGCAGCGATGCGTACGCGAAGCAATTCGAGACAACGCCATGGGCACTAGCCAGAGTGCAGCCGATCGCTGAAAGCGCGGCTCAGATCGCGTCGAGGTCGATGTCTTTAGCGTAAATCGCGGTAGCGCTGGCGTTAAGGTGCACAATGTCTCTGGGCGCCGGCTTTCGGCCGTATTCTTGCACTGTACGTTCCGCAGCCAGGACGGCAGTCGCATCGATTCCGTGCCTGTGTTTGTCGCTGACTTGGCGTCTGGTGATACGGCAAACGAATTAGCCCAGATGCCAAACGACATCAGTGCGGCAACAGTAGACTGCCGCACTGAATACGCGCACGCTAGCTATCAAACCCGGCAATACCCATCGCCTCGAGCCTATCTTCGCTGATCGTGCCGCCTTTTGGCTTCGCACCATTGGCCTCCGCATATCCTTGCGTGGCGTCAACGAACTCAAGCAGGGTCATAGCGCCGATAGGCTGATGCAAAACGCCAGCCCATTTGTAAATTGCACTCCATCGGATCTTCCCACGCGGCAGCGGCTTTAATCCGCCGCTACCGCCTTCGGTTCCCCCTCGTCGCTATCTCCCTCCTCGCTGTAAAGCGTATGGGTAAGGATCGCGCGAGCCAGCAGGACGTGCTTGACGCCGAAGTCTTCCTCGACGTGGCGACGCACAAGCTTGCGCGCGTCTTCCTTGTCTATCCCGCCACCTTCCAACGCGAGACGAATGGTTGATACTACATCGTCCACCCGCCATTCGCCATTGATCAGCCTGGACAGGATGAATGCCGGCCCCGCATCGCAGCGATCCTGCAATGCTCGCAACAGGTCGATGGTGAGCAGGAAGGTGTTTTCACCTCCCTGCCACGTTATGTCTACTCCTCTAGCCATCTATCGCTGATTACGGCTTGTCGGTACGGGCTGGCGTACCGTCCAGCTGCAACTCAACATCCGCCGTAACCTTCTTGCCTTTGGTTCGCGAATTCTTCAGCGATGCCAGAAGCGCCGGACCAGATTCGATCTCGATATCACCAGAGGCAGCCGCGGTGTCGCGAATGCGGACGTTCTTGACGGCAGCCGAATAGAACCACGCCTTGAGCATGTCCTGGCTGGTCTTAGCCCAGACACCGGTTGCAGAGATCGAAACGTCGATAGACCGCACCTGCTTCTCAACGCTCAGCGGGAGTGATTCGTCGTCACAATCCGGGATCTCTGTGCTGTCGATCGTAGCCGTTCGGCTAATCGTCACGTCGGTCATGCCGCAGATCGGGGTATAAATCCCGCTGCCACTCACGAGCTCGACGTCCAGAATCATTTCCTCGTATTTTTCAGTCTGCGCAGCAGCCATGTGCTTGCCTTTCGTTCAAAAGAAAGGCCGCTCACAGGCGGCCATTTGACTTCGATGTTTCGGTGGCTTTAAGCCGCTTACCTGGCGGCTTTGTTTCCTGCGCCTTGCCGGCAGCTACCGCGGCCTCGACAAGATCGCGCGGATAGTTCTGCGGCTCCGGCTTTGCCTCGACTACGAAGGCGATGGCTTGCCGTGGACGCCGGTCGTAGTGGAACCTGTCGTTAAAGATCGCCCACACGTCACGTCTCTTCGATGAGCGCGGTTACTGTGATGATGCCGTGTGATGTGAGGCCGTCCGAATCCCGCACATACCGAATTGCCGGCACTCTGATTTCGACAAGCGCGTTTTCGGTCGGCATGGTCAGGTTGGCTTCGTGCAATACCGCCTTGACGCGATCGCCAATCTGCTTGCATGCCGGGAAGCCAACAAGCCGGCTCCATGCGTCCAGTTGAAAGGTATGCTCGCCAGAAACGATGCAGCCATCATCATCTTCGACGTAGTCGTGCGGGCCGAAACTGATATAGGCTTGCTTGGGCTCTGCGAACGCCGTTGACGGCGGCTGGTCCCACACGCCATTGATCAGAGCCATGAGCGGGGCGTCGGCCTTAAGCGTGTTTAGGATCAAGTCCTGAAGGTCGAGTGAAGCGCTCACTTGGCACCATCCTTGACGCCCTTGGAAATGGCGCGGGTTATTGCTGACTTGGCGGCGCGCTTATTGGCCCGATAGATCGGATAGAAAAACGGCGTTGCCGACATGTTTTGCGTACCGAACTCATGGAACCATGCGTAAAATTCATCCCCGCCGCCTGCGAAGATGCTTATCCGCAGGCCAGTTGTGTTCCTGCCCTGCTTGAATGTCCTGCTTCCCTTGCCTTTGCCGGTAGTGACGTGGCCGACAGTCATCGTTCCCTTGGGCGCATTACCCCAGCACCAACTGATGCTCATTTGAAGGTCGCCCCTATCGACTGGGGCGTGCTTCTTCATCTGTGAAACGATCTTATCGGCTTGAGCCGCAAGGACGTCACGGACTTGATTGTAGACCTTCTCGGGGATCGACTTTGTAAGCTTGCGGTTTAGGTTCGCGAGACCCTGTGCAATCGTGTTGTCGGCCATGCTCTACCCGCTAGCCACGCCCGTCTCGCAAAGGAATTCGAGATTGCCGCGGTCTTCAGATTCTTGCGGTTGCTCACGGATGTTAAACACCTCACCACTTCGCGCGTCGATTGCGCGCCATTCGGCCGTAATCTGTCGCGTTGCTGACGAGCGGCGCACCGTTACGGTGGCGAACGTCTTGGCCGCCAGACGGGCCGCCATGATGGCCTCGCCTGCGCCGCGAAGGATGTATTTCCTGCTACCCGCAACAGTGAATTGCGGATACCAGTCGGCCACTTCGTTCCCATGAGAATCATCCATCGCGACGCGGACTTGGAATTGGAAGCGCCTATTGAAGCGCCCCGCCTCCATTACGCGAGCGGAACGTTCGGGAATTCGATATCGACGTTAAGCACGGTGGTCGACGCGCCGAGGCCGAGCAGACAGGTGTAGTCGCCGGTTACGTTGTCGGCCACGGGGCGAATGCCGCCCGGCGTACCCGATGCGTAATACGCTACGCCAGCCAGAATGGCGCCGCCGATCGTAAGCGGACCCTTCGTGCAAACGGCAATCGGCTGATTAGCCGAAGCGCTATTAAGCGCGATGCCAACGGCGTTGCGGACGGCTGCGGTGGCGCTGTTCACGTCGGCAAGGCCGTACTTGCCCGTGGTAGGGTCAAGGTAGACTACCTGGCCCGCAGTGATGGTGGCGCCGGCTGTGCCTCGGGCAATGGTTGCCGAGTTGCCCGCAACCACATTGGCAGCGGTGATAACAATGTCAGTCATTTTGGAATCCTATCCTTACGCAACAGGCTTCGTTGCGGCGTGCCCGAGCATGATCGACGCGCCGTAGACTGCGCCAGTGGTCGCGCCAGCAACGGTAACGGCCACGCGCAAATAGCGTCTGGTACCGAGATATCCGACCTTATAAACCTTGCTTGCCGTAGGCGCCGAGCTAACGACGGGCTTAGTGCCCTGCAATTGTCCGGCCGCGACCGACGTAAACGTGCTGTTGTCGTCGGACTCCTGCATATCAAAAGTGTGAGTGCCGTCTGTCCAAGCGCCGATGCCGATTACAAAAACGGCTCCGGAGTAGCCGTTGACATCAACACCCGTGCCATTGGCAGAGGCGTTACGTGCGGCCGGCGCAAGCGACTGGGTAAAGCCGACATCGCTGTATGAATCTCGCATTGTTCATCCTTGCGGCGTGGCCGCGGTTAGTAATATCTGTGATTGCTCAAAAGCGAATCGAACGACGTCCAACCGGCTTCCGCAGCGCTCTCGCGTGTTTGATAAAGGTCAGCGATGCGCAGCAAGATTGCGTGCTTGAGGGCAGGCTCTACTTGGGCGAAGCCAACTACGGCTGTCAGCGTGATCAGTGAGCCGTGCTGTTTCGGTGGCCATACCTGGCCGTACTTCAAAACAATCGCTTCGCCGCGCAACTCATAGACCGTGGTTGCCACGGTCTGTGCACTGCCGTTCGTGTCGACATAGGCTAGCGACGTGACCGACTGGACAGGCAGAACCGAAAGATGCGCCAGATCGCACCAACTGTCGGTCTGCGCTGTGACCGTTTGCGTCGCGAGATATGCGCCGCAGTACTTCTCAGCGTGGTTGCGGGCGGTGGCGATCAAACCATTGACGTAGTCGTCATCATCATCGAAGTCGACGCGGACTTGCCGCTTTGCCTCAACGAGCGAGACCGGCTCGCTAGTTGCTGGCGTCGTTACCGTCGCTGGAAGCCACATCGCGCTTTCGCCTTTCCGCTGCCGGTGTTGCTACGGCGCGCTCAATCTTTGTTTCCGAGACAGGAAGCGCGAAGCCAGCATCGATAAGGCGGATTGCGTCTTCATCGTCCCAGTCGGGCTCGGCGCCGGCGTTGAACGCGTTATGTGCGCCTGCAAGGCTCACAAGCAGTTTGATTTTCATTTTGTCTCCGAAGCGGGCGGCGGGTCACCGTTTGGCAACCCGCCTATTCCCAATTAGGCCTGCTTGAGGTGCTTGACCGCGGCGGTATCCAGCAGTTCACCGTCGAAGCGAATTAGGCCTGCGATGCCGAGGTCTGGCCAATACCTTTCTTTAAGAACCCCAATTACAGGAGTTCCAACCTTGCGGACCCAATACTTGCCGAAGTCGCCGAAGATCACCGTCTTGTTGCCGGTCGCGATGCTGGCAACAGCCTGGTTGATGTAATAGCGATAGCCAAGCAGCGTGCCTGGCTGACCCTTGGTGATATCTCCCATCTGCCACAGGTAGTTGCCCTGGCCGTCCTTCAGCTTGCGGATAGCCGACAGCGTCAGGTCGTTGAACTGGAAGCCAATCTTCGGCGACTGGCGGTAAGCCGGGTCGATCGAGTGAATCAGGTCAATCAGTTCATCGGACGCGATGGCCGTGGCCGAGGCCGCAGTCTTGCCGAGCGTCGAGGCGGTAACGATGCCGTTCGGAGCGGACGTGCCGGTACCGGTCGTAAGCTGCGAATTGGCCAGTCGGCCGAGGCGCTCGCCGAGCAGATCGGCAAGCAGCGCTTCCATGTTGAAGATGGAATCCTGAGCCAGCTGCCAGCTGAACTTCACGAACTTCGTATTGAAGTCATACGCCTCGAGCTGCTTCTCGCCGAACGCCGCATCAGCCGAACCGTCGTCGGTCAGCGCCGTACCTTCGGTGCCCTGAACGCCAGTGTTGCCGGTGTCATCCGTGGTCGGGATCGGCAGCGCATTGCCGGACGAAGTGTTGAGCTCACTGACGACGTTGCCATCATACATCGGACCGAAAGCCTTAATGGACTTGACCATCAAGTTCTGCAGTTCAACCGGAATGGTATAGCCGCCCGCCGCATTGGCGCCGCCAGTCTGGATGCGCTTTTCGATATCCTGCACGCCGGCGCGAAGAATGGCGCGCTCTTCGGCGTCCAGTCCCTCAGTCGAGGCACCGTTGGCCATGAACTTATGGAACACCTCGCGGTATTCGGCCTTCTTGCCTTCGTCGGCGCCGCGCTGCGTGCCTTCTTCAGCGTTCGGGCGCTTGGCCTTGCGCTCTTCCTCGGCAGCCGCATTGATGCGAGCCTCGGCATCCGCCATTCGCTGTTCACGAGCGATATTCTTTTCGATCTTGTCGAACTCGGCCATGATATCGTCATGGCGCTTGTCGAGCTCCGCAGCGCGGGCTTCGTCGGTGTTCTTCTTGATTTCAGCCAGCGCTTCGCGCGCCTGCGTAACCAACTGGCCACGCTTCTCGTTCAATTCCCTAAGGGTCATCCCTATCTCCAAATGAAAAAGGCCGCACTGCTTGGCGGCCCGTATGGTTGAAATTGGCAGGACGTGCTGTCCGCCCTCCCGGCTTGCCGGGGTGAACTACGAAGCGCCCTGCCCGTCGCTGTCTGGCGACTGGATGCCTCGAATCCTCTGCTCTTGCCGCGCCTCGCGTTCCGCAATACGACGCTTTGCGGCAGCCGCATCGGTGGCGCGCTTTCCAGCGTCCTTGCGAGCCCGGTCGAGCTCATTGCGAGCCGCCTCAAGCGAACGCGCAGCTAGCGTCGTGTCTGGATAGGCTGGGTTTGCGGTCGCTGTCACTTCGTACAGTTCAGCCTCCAACACCGTCCTCTTCGGGAGGTCTCCGGTGTCATCCCACTCCTGCTTGGTGGCGCGAAACGCGAACGACATACCCGCGACGTCGCCTCGCTCAACCAGTACCCACAGATCGTTGCCGTCTGAGGTATCCGGCACATCGATCTCGACCTTTAGCCCATGGCTGTCCTCAGCCAGGCGCAATGTCTTGGATCGAGTGCGACCAAGCACGCGGCCCATGTCGTGGTCGTACAGCGCGAGGATGTCGCCACCGATCGCCTTGCTAAAGCAGCCCGGGGCCAATCGCTCGATGAAATAGTCGCCGATCGTCGTGTCGCTGTTCCATACAGCGGCATACCCGATAAGCGTCCGCTTCCCGTCCGCGGCGCGCGTCTCTACACCGTGCAGACTACCGCGCTTCTCAATAGTGTTCGTCATGCGGCAGCAGCCCCACTTGGTTTATTGTCATTAGCAGGCGCCGCGGTAGACGCAGGCAAAGTGCCAAGCGGTACCGTCGCGCCCTGAATGTAAAGCTTGTCAGCCGCGTCGCCCTTGGATGGGAGGTTCTCAAGCGAGCGAACCTCGTCGGGCGTGCGAATGCCGTTCTGGATAGCCTGGCCGTAGCCGGTCATGCGAGAAACAAAGTCACCGCGCAGCAGGCCGTCAAGATTATGCTCGACGTAGCGCGAGCCATTTCCGCGTCCGAACAGCTTGAGATTGAGTTCGTCCTCGAGCGCCTGCGCCCACTGGCCGATCAAGTGCTTCACCAGGTGCAAGTCCTGCTGCTCGACGTTGCTGAACGTCGCACGCGACAAATCCTGCAAGAACACAGGAGGCAGCTGGTAGGCCCTGGCGATCTCCTCAACTTGGAAGCGCCGCGCCTCAATCATCTGGCCCTTGGCGGGGTCCAGGCCGACCGGGTTTAGCGTGTAGCCGGCCGGGATCGGGAAGACTGGCTCGTTGGCATTCTTAGCCGCGTCCACAGAGCGCTTGATATCGGCCTGCGCGCGCTTCATGGCCGCATCGCCTGCCGGCAGCGGACCTTGCAACGCCAGCGGCGGAACGCCACCACCCGCAAAGAAATTGCTGCCGTAGTCGTTCATGGCAATAGCCAATTGAATGGCCTTCGCCGCCATGTTGATCGGCCCATAATGCATGTAGCCGTTCGATCGGAGCATGAACGGGACGTCGATTACGTCTGCGGCAGGATATTCTTTGATGCCCTGCTGGTTCGAATACGGCGAATACTGGTATGTCAGAATGCCATTGGAGAACTTGACCGTCGTTCGCATGGGATCCATCGGCCACAAGGCTTCAACGCCCTGAGGAGTACGATCAATCCACGCAAGTCCGCGGCCACCGGTAAATACCTGTTGCCAAAACCATTGCCAGAACTTGAAACTGCCCTGGCCGTCGTTCGGCGCGTCGTGAATAACCGTCTCGATCTTGCCGCTTAGCTTCTGCGGCCCGTCCTTCGTCTTCCGGTAGGCATGCATCGGCAATGTCGCCAATGTGCGCGACATGAACGACACGGCCGCCCACACCGCAGGCACGGTCAAGGCGGTGTCGATCGACACGTTCGGCAAGTTTGCCGTCTGGATGCCGAAGAATGCCAGAAAGTTCTCTGAACTTACCGGTACAGTAGGGTTTTCCACTGAAGCAGCCCGAATTTCCGTGGTTCTGCCCAATTCCTGCGTTTTTTCGCGGCTAAATGGCCACATTAAGCCGCCTCCTTCATGAGAGAAAAATCGGGATTATCCCACGGTGAAGCGGGCTTAGGCTCTGGCGCCCCATCGACGGCAGCGCCAACTGCCATGCACAGAGCCACGGCAGGGTCGATACGGATGGTGGACTTCTTCTTAGACAGCCACTGATTGCCCATAAGCGGGTCAGTCTCGATAGCGGCGCCCATGATGGCTGACATGAGAACCGGAGAGCGCCGCAACCGAATGCGCCCCTCCAAAATCAGCGTCTCTAACGCGCTAACGGAACCGGGCATCCAAAGTCCCAGAGGAACCTCTTCGCCTGCCGACTTTGCGGCCTCAACCTTGTCAGCGTCCGGCTTGGCTCGTTTCTTGCCGCCTTGCGGATGCGATACAGTGTTGAGTTCCACACCGTATGCGTCGAGTTCGTCTTCGAACTTGTCGAACACGTACCGATCGAAAGCCAGAACACCGATGCCGTGGCCCGCATGTACGCGGGCAAAATGTGCCGCTACGTGATCATACCGAATGCGGGCGCCCTCAGGGGCATTTAGATACCCTTGGTCAACCCACAGCCGGTAAGGAACGTGGTCGACCTTCGACCGCTCGTCCATCGTGTCCCGAGGCGTCCAAGCCTCAATCCACGCGTCGTACGTAGGCAACTCGGCAGTTGTGCCATCAGCCCTGGTTATTGTCTTCGAGCCGGTCTCGCGAACGAACGCCGCAGCCGTCAAGTCCTTGGCACCCGACAAATCAAGACCGGCCGCAACGATTGGCCCCGCTCCGTCTTCGTAAGGATCAAACTCGACCATCACTTTTTCGATGAGCGGCCGCGGTATCCAAGACGTGTCGGCCTCTGTCCACACACAGAAGTGCAGACGCAAGATGCCGTTGCGCTTTGATGGAATATCCTTCGCCTGCGCAACTACGCCGGCCAGGTAATCGTGCTTCAGCGTGACGCCAAAGAGGGGATTTGCCTTCTGCCAGCATGTCGGATCCGTGAACGGATCGTCCTCACGATCGAGCGCGCAAACGTAGCTGAACGTGCTGTCGTCTACGACTTCCCCAACGTAGGTAAAGTCGTCGTCTGGCGTTGCTGTGCCGGCCGCAACCTTGACCGCATGCTGATGCTCATCCCAACAGATCGTTGTCCGATCGGACCCCGAATTAGTGATCATGAACAGGAGTGGTGCGCGGCGAAACTTAAACCCGCGCTCGAGCATTTCAATGACCTTGCCATCGGGATGCTCGTGGATCTCATCGGCCAGCGCCACATACGGACGTGGCCCGCTGTGGGCGCCCTCGCGGCTGATAGGGCGAAAGAACGATCTGGCCGCGAGAAAAGACAGGTTCCAAATAGGATTGCCGCCCGATGGCGTGAGGGCCGCCTTGAGTGCCGGCGACTGCTCGTACATCGCAACCGCATCGCGAAACAGAACGAACGCTTGATCCTTGGTAGCCGCCGCGGCGTAAATCTCCGCAGCCGCCTCACCATCGGCAATCATGCAATAGTGGCCGATGCCCGCCGCAAGGGGCGACTTGCCGTTGCCCTTGCCTTCCTCGATGTAGGCTCGCCGAAATCGGCGCAGTACGGCGCCATCCGACTCCGTGCGCTTCCACCCGAATATGGAGCCAATCTTGAACTTCTGTGAGGCGTGGAGCTCAAACGGCTTGCCCTCGAACTGCCCGCCGTTCAGGCGCAGCACGTCAGGGAAGAAGTTGATAACGTCGAGCGCCGCTGCCCTGTCCCAGATCAACCCGCGCTCGTGTCCGTGCGCTCGATCGCTCAGGTGCCTGCGGCAAGCGTTCCGTACATGCGGGCCAGCAACAATCTTGCCATCGCAGACGTCGAGCGCGTACGCGTCAACCGGGTCGACGCGTGAAATATTTAGCGGCCGGATCTTCTTCGTTGTCGCCATTCGGCTTTGCTCCCGCCTTGCTGGCGTCGGCCGGTGTGGCGCCCATTGCACTCAGGCATTGCTTGATAAACACGCTTGCCTGGACACCAACCTCTTGACCTGCGATCAGGCGGCCAAGCTGCGTACAGACCGTGGCGACCAACATGCGATGACTGTTGTTCAGCCATGGAATTTCTGATTTCAGTATTGACCAGGCGAGCCTCGGCTTGCTCTTTTCGGTGTCGACAAGCCAATCCGGCGCGTCACCCAAGTCTCCGGTAACAACAGGTTCCTCGCGCGCCTCAAACTTCTTGCGCCTTACAACATCTTGGCCGGTGATTTTTGCCTTGGCCTTCGGCGTTCTTGGCCGAGCCATGAAAATACCTCTTGCTATTCCGGCGGAAAACGTCGATATTACTGAAAGTGACCAATCGAAGTCGCCCATGCGCCGATTCCGTCACAAAACCTCCCGCCAGGGTCATGTTATGAATTGGAAAAATGCGTACTCTTGGGGGCCGCCGGTCCTTAGCTGGTGGCCCGGCAGAGGCACGCATGCCCCCTACCCAACCCCTCAGGATATCACATCGATGCGCGCCCGTCAAGCAAAAAGTGCGCAATATTCTTTCGTGTTGCGTTTTCGGTCGATTTATTTTCATCGATCTACTTCGTCGGCGAAGTATCGCCAAGCATCGTTCAAGTCACAGCGGCCAGCCATCGGCGCCGAACCTGATGACTGTCTTGCCGTTGTCTTCGCGCTGCCCTCGGCTCGAGTGGCAAGGCTTGCATGTGCTCACGAATGGCCCAGCCCAGAACTTGGCAACGTCGCCTCGGTGAGGTGTGGCGTGGTGCACCTCGGTCGCAGGCTCAACCACCTCGCGCTCTAGGCACCATTCGCACAGCGGATTGAGCGAGAGCTTCCACTCTCGCAACCCAAGCCACCGGGCTGTTTTATAAAGCCCTCGGTACTGCGCGGCCTCGGCAGAGCGGCTATCGCGCCGCAACTGCACGCCGTGCGTCGTAGGCGTTGAGGTGATACCAGATCCACGTGCGCATCACCCAGTCGTCAAACCACTGGCGCACCTTATCGAGCAGGCGCTTAGTCACCATTGCCTCCAAGCATACGCCGCTCGATGCCATCCCATGTTGGCTTGTCGTACGCCATGCTGTCCACACGAAGCAATCTCAGCACCCTAAAGATGAGAGTGATGACTTCTGCCTCAGTCATGTATGGAGAGGTGATTGTACGGTTACTCATCGTCATCGTCCCAGTGCACCAGCGCTTCTTGTGGCAGGACATCGCTAAGTACGTCACCGTTACTGTCAGTGAAGCGTACATCGATATCACCGCATTCCTGGCACGCCGCAATGACCACCATGGGCGGACCACCAATGATGAGTGATACGACGTCACCAACGGCAAAGACGTCTTCAGCGGTCTCTACCGAAGGCGTAAAGTGCTGGCTGATGAATGGGCTAAAGGCTTGTGCGTTCATGTCTGTTTCCTCCAGATTGGTTTATGTGGTCGGCGTAAAGTCCAGGTAGAACTTGTCGCCGACCGCGAACTTGCCGATCAGCGCTGGGTTGAGGACAGTCAGCGAAAGCGCGCCGCAAGGGCTGAACTTCGCGAACTGCTGATCCTCGTCGCTACCGTCTGCCGGGTAGGCGCCGTCCTTGGACGGGAAATTGAAGGTGAGCGCTTCTTGTGTGGGCGTACCTACAGTCGGGTAGGCGGCGATGTTGGTGATCTTCACCTTGGCGCGCATGGCTGTCATAGTTTCCTCCTAGTTCTGGTCAGCGTGTGAATTGGTCAGGGTGCGTGGTTCTGCCCCACGGCATCCGGCTTCCAAGGCCGGTACTCTTCTGCACGAGCTTCACCCTGTAAGCGCGCTAGCGCTGTAAGGATGGGTCGCGGTCGATCCTTCGACATGGTAATCGCCCTCTGTGGATTGGTTGCGCAGGAGGGACTCGAACCCTCGATCTCCGTGGTTATGAGCCAGGTGAGATGCCACTTCTCTACCGCGCTATAAAACTGCACCACGCTAATGGTCCGGTGCCGACCTATCGGGGCGTTGCCCACGGGTATAGAAAAGCACCAGCAACCCGCCTTATCATTGCGGCGCTGGTGCGTGCTTACGGTAAACCGCAAGCGTGGATAAAAAGCCAGGCGTGCCAATCGGCCTCTTGGATATCGACGCGAGGCATTGCCCATACGTCGACCGTCGCAAATTGAGCGCTGCCGGGAGCCTTTGTGTAAAAGCTCAACCGGCAGCGAAACGCCACGGTGCAGCGGGAGGAGACGCGCAACGGGCGATGGAATACGGCAGCCACCACAAAAAAGGCGATGTCGCGGGTCAGACCCTAGAACTGCCGATAGTTACCCGGACTCAGAGACGGCACCCGCTAAAAAAGCTCTGCCGTATGGAACCGGGTCCGTCGCATAGCGGACGGAAACATGCGGGATGGCTTGCGCCATACCCTTCATGTGTACACACCACGACAACGCCATTTTCCCTACCTACGCGATTGCTTTTCTATAGGCTTCGGCAATGTTATCGTTTACCGCCTTGATTTTTCTTTTGCCGCCACCTTTTTTATCGGCATAGAGGCGGGACTGGCCGGCCGCCACACCCACGTCGGCAAAACTCCCTGCGGTATCCAATGCGGCCAGCGCGGCCCCATCATCCTTACTCAAAGCTGCGATGGTTTCATGCCATATCTCGCGCTCGACTATGTGCGATGAGATATCCTGCCATGCGATCGAGCCGGTTTCTCCCTTACGTCCCTTTTCGAATCCCATGAACAAATCCCGCAGCTTGGCCGGCTGCCACGGGAATCCTTTCTGTCCATACCTTACGGCTGGCTGCCTGGCGGTATTCGCAACAGCCTTGGCGAGTTCCGCCCGCATCTCTTCCTTGGACAACGTGACCGGCTTTTCAGGTACGACGTCGCCTTCCACTGGTTCCGGCTTCTTCTTGCGGGAAACGTTCGATGGAAGCTTCCCGCCGTACGCGACTGTGTAGGGCGCATTGCTGGATGCCGCACCATCGCCGCCTAACATGCGCTCCTGCTTGTCCTTGGTACCAAGCATGGCGCCAACGGGCATTGGCGCGTCATACATGACTACCTTGCCTTCCGGGCCGTAAGCGAAGGCTCGCTCCTTCTGGGATCCATCGCTAAAGCGAAGTTTTCCGATCGCAACAGTTACCGTGTGCTGACCACCTTTGTCGTCCACGTGCTTGCCGAGCACAACGGCGCCGTCCCTCACTTCACGCATTATCTCGTCTTCTGTCGGCCTAATGGACCAGCGCCGCTCAATCCTCTTATCCGCCAAGTCTTCCGGGCTGTTATCATTAGCTGCTATCGTGGACCAATTGGTCTGCACCGGCTCGATTGGGGTCCCGGGTCGCCTAACGGCAGCCTTAAGCGCCGTTAGTTGGTCGGCCATTGAAGCGTGACGTGTCATGCTGCTTTCCTCTTATTCCATCTATCCAAAGATGCCTGTCTTTGGTCGTTGTATAATTTTAGCGCGGCGACACCCTTAGCGGATGGAATAACATGCGGAATGATTGTGTCGCGCGACATGCGCAACATACCTCTGCGCGATAGAGAATCCTCTGTGGCGTATGATGTTGCGCCAGAAGAAGTTTCATTGGTCGTATCGCCACTAAGATAGACGGCTTGCGCCCAAGTGATCTTTAGCTCTTTCGCAGTCCACTCAGTGTCAGAGTGCCTTGCAGCCATGACAAAGTCCCTAAATTTGGTGAAAGCAGTCCCTATGCCTATAGATAGGCTTATGCTGCGATTTTTTCAGCAAATCGGTTTTCGTTAGCGGCTAGCCAGCCGCGTACCGTGGCTTCTGCCTTGTCGGCAGCCTCGTCTTCTGTGGCAGCGCGCAGAACGACAACGTTATGCCCAAGTTTGGCCAGCGCGGCGTGCCTGGCTACCTGCGCTGGCGAGAGCTTGCCGTTGCCTACCTTGTTTTCCCACATCAGCAGCGCGCCGCCCTGGCCATAGCAGCGCGGCATTCCAGAATCCTCAATTGCGGTTTGTCGCTACGGTTGGTATAGGCCATGCGTTTAATGGGGACGAAAGCTCATGGCTGCCACCATCGATAAGATTCGACCAGAACTGCTGTCCAAGTCGGATGCCGAGCTCGAGAGGCTTGCGGCAGAGATTGCTATGGCGCAGGCCGAGAAGAAACGACTGGCCGACGTTGCCGCCAAGGAAGAGCTTGCCGCAGAGGCCGGCGCGAGGGTGGAGCGCGTTGTCGCTGACATCAAATGGCTGCACGACAACGACCTGTTGCCAAAGCGCGTTGCTGAAGGTTTTAGCCGCGGCGACGGAATGTTTTCGCCCGCCATGATCCTGCGCGCGCCAACCGCAGAAAGTTTGGTACCGCGCGAAAAGAAGCCTGCCGGTGATCGCAAGTTCCGTCGCCGCAAGGATCCGAAGACTGGCGAGTACGTTCCGTCCAAGGCTGCGCAGAAGGCTGGTATGGCTTGAAACCTTGGTGATTTAGCGGGCAAGCCCGTCCCGCCACCACTCTAAATGTCATCGCTCGATCAAGCTCCGATCGATCGAATGCCATTCGTGCGTTTTATGGGTATCGCACCAGACCAATACCAGCTGCTCATCGCCGGATATCTCATCGAGATCGTCAATTTCGGCTGAGTCGAGCACGTGATTTACCGTCTTACCGTTCTTTGTCGTCGTTCTCTCAATCCTCATCGGCTGCTCTCTCCGTTGCGAACTTTTCCCATCGCCCTGACAGAGCCACCATGCTGGCTTGCGGGTTGCTGTTTGGCTTGGCGAAACTGTGAGTGCGTGGGTGATAAAATCCAAATCTCTGGGGGCTCTTCTACGTAAGTCGTAATCTGTACAGAACTCACTGAATCAATGGATATATGGATATATGGATATAAGGTATATATATCTATATAAGCTATTGAATAGCCTACATATTTTTCTAGCGTTCCGTCCTAGGCGGCATCACTTCCGTCTAGGACTAAAACCAGTAGGCGTCGTTCCGTCCATGGGACGAAATCAACGCTTGGTCCAAACAAGCCGTTTCCGAGGGCGTCCGCCTGTACTGGCTGTCTCTTCGCGCACGGCGTCGGCCTCCTTCAAATCCTTCAGAATTTCATCTCGCTGGCGCGTGTCGATCGACTTCAATCGGTCAGCCAATCGACCCGTGGTGATGCCCTTGCTGCCCGCAGCCCTGATCAGTGCGGCGATGCGTTTATAGTTCGCTTCGCGAGGATTGTCGGACAGCCGTTCCGTAACCTGTGACAGCATGCCGGCCGCACACGTCCACGCTACGCTCGCAGCCCAGTCGATATTCGCCTCCGTGATAATGGGCTCCTTGTGGTCGATGCCGACAGCGACGATAAGCGCCAGCTTGATCGCGTTCTCGATGATGCGGCGCACGAACGGCCGCGCCTCCGGGACAACGCGCTTTTCCCGTTCCGCCACGGCTTCCTTTACCGACTCGAACAGCGAGGTGGCGCCCTCTGCCCACGGCACTACTTCCGGCGTTATTGGCGAATTCGTCGCGGTGGTTGCGAGCTTTATTTTTGACAGGTTCCCCGTTCTCTGCCCGACGACATCGATGCCAGCAACGTCGGCCATGCGAGCCAGCAACGCGGTAGGCACGTAGCGGACGTCGGCGCTTGGCTTTACGACAGCAGGGGCTTCCGTATCGACGTTGAACAGCACCAGGCGCGGCAGCAAGCCGTCCTCCGCGCTGGCCGACGAGAGCGCCGACCAGAACTGATCCGGTGTAGACGTGCCGTGAATGCACAGGCCTGGATTGTGTATCCGCTTCGGAGGATTGCCACGGTATGCGGCACCTTCAAAATAGGTAGCGCTCGCCGAATAATAGTCACGCAGATCGGTCGAGATGGCGCGCTGATGGCCTCCGGCGCGACGATCGGTGATGTCGCGAATGAAGCCGCCGAATTCGTCGATCTGGCAATTAACCGATTGATGCGCCTCGAGCACCTCGCGAAGAGCGGACGCCGACATGATGCGCGCCGGGCCGCCGAACTTATCGAAAACACCATGCCCCGCCGCGAGCAACCGCTTTATCTGGCTGCGTGCATGCTCCTTACCAAACCCGGATTCGGCCAGAGCGACGCTATATATGTTGGGCCGTGTGTCGCGGCTTCCCGTCGAATATCGCGGCCCCATCAACGCGGCCACCATCGGCAAAGCAGCGGCCAACGCGAGGGTACGGTTCGGCTGCTCGGCACTGGACACGATCCAATCGACCAGGTCTTGCACCAGACCGCCAGGATGCGTCAGCGCCTCGAGATCTGCGACGGCTTGCAGTTGATAATCTGGAAGGTCTTCGGCGATGGCGTCGGTAGGATCCTCGACTGGCGCATCTTCCGTCTGCCGTTTGGCATAATTGGCGAGCAGATGCCGCGCAGCAGCACCCGAATCGCCTTGCCAGTCGTTGTCATTGGCGCTGCGATCTGGAACCAATCGCGGTTGACGCAGACCAGACTCAATGCCACGACGAATCTTGGCGCGGATCTCCTTCTCCCCGTCCTTTGCGACAACGCCGTTCGCCACAGCGGCCGCAAACAGGTCCGCCTCGGCCTGGCCACGATCGAGCGCGCCCGCGGCGATGAATTGGCCGAGTTTGAAACCAGTGCGATTTACAAGTTCTCCGCGCCCGGGTTCGTGCTTCTGGGCGAGAGTTGCCAACTCATCATTGACGGCAGCAGCGACCCACGATGGATTTTCGCCCACCGCAACCAGGCGCCCCGACCAATTAGCCGATGACGCTTCGAATGGCTTGGGCAGCACCAAATCAAGCAGCCATTGCGGAGCGTCGGCGAATTCGGGCATGCCTTCGCCGTGATGGTCGATCCAGTCGTATCGCCGGCCATCCGCCATGGCCGAGCCCGCACTGATCACGTAACCACCATCGCCGCGACAATCGAGAGCAGCGCCGAGGCCGCCGCGATTGCGCACTCCGTCCACATGCCGGAAGAATAGGTGCCGTCCACCATTGGCCGTCGACACCATGGCGGTTGCCGGCAGCTGGCCGTGGATATCCTCGAGCGCCTTCAGCGTTTCAAAGCCATTCACGACCGTTCCGTCAGCCAGGCGTTTGACGTCGACGTCGAGGACCCACGCTCCGAGGCTGGCGCCGGTCGGCACCCCAACCAGGGCGTTAGGGTAGCGCTCGCCAAACCAAATTTTGACAATGCGCTCCCTTTTGGAAGCGCCGCGCAAGCCGTCCAAGGTGTGCGGACTTTTTTCGGCCTTTTCGGTGATCTCACCCGTCGTGTGATCGAACACTTCTTCGTTGGCTGACCGGCATGGGAATGTTGGAATTCCGAGGCGCTGGAAGCGGAGCGCGACGCCTAGCGGGGTCTCAACCTGCACGGCGTGCCACCCTACGCGCAACGGATTCGATTCCGGCCTCCGCGAAGCTAGCCATAGCGAGCTCGGCTTCTTCTTCATCGGCGCATTGAGCGGCGTAGGCGCTGGCCGCATGGAATGCTTGGCGATCGGCCTGCAAGCATGCGGATGCATACTCGAGCGAGGCGAAATCGTCGTGCTTTTCGCCGCCGTTCTTCATCGTGAAAACGCGGCCGGGATACTCGTTAACGTCCAGCGCCAAATGGATACCGAGAGCCGAAGCGAGGCTCTGAAAACGCTGACCCTTGCCGCCCAGGTCGGTAGTGAATTGTAGAATGACTTCGTTTTGCGGATCTCGAATAGGCGTTGCCCGGACAAGAAACGTGAAGAATTCATCCGGATTGCTGGTATCGACATCGACACTCCTGACTCGATAGGCGGCGAAATTGAACGTGGGTGTAAATTTGCGCAAAGGGGTTCTCCTCCCGCGGTCGCGGGCGCCTTGGATGAAATGTCAGGGTTTGGATCCGCTATTTAGCGTCGGCGGAAAATGGTAAGTGTTTTGGGGAATGTTTCCCAGTTGTGCTTAGGCGCGGAATGCTAGGCGGCGCGGGCTGCTATGCGGTCGGATATCCAGGCGCGCACCTCGGCGGCAACGAAAGCAACACGCTTTTCGCCGAGCGAAACGGCTTTTGGGAAGCGGCCTTCGGCGCGATATCGGTTCAACATCGAGCGGCTCAACGAAGTCATCTCCGCGGCGCGGTTAAGCGAAACAAGGGTCAGGTTGTCGTTGTCGTGCACAGGTGTCCTCCTCGCGCCGGACCAAATCCGGGCGCAGTTCAAATGTCATTTTGGAAACGGCGGGGTTGGGTTGCGTGACGCTGTTGCGCCGCCTGCGTCTCGTACAGGCATACGACCGGATACCGGCTGTTTACGGCGCCGAAGCGCGCGGGCTTTATGTTGCGCAAATGGCGGCTTTACCACCCGCCCTGTCAAGCGGAAAATCGACATTGCTGACAATTTCGTACAGTCTCTATTTCCCGCAGTGCGCAGCCCAGTCCTGCATCAGCGTCCTCCGCTTCTCTAATGCATCGCCGCGCGCATAGGCTCGCTCTACCGCATCGCCGACAGCGTGAGCCAACGCCATCTCGGCAAGTTCTCGCGGATGGTCTGAAATCTCTTTCGCCCAGTCTCTGAACGTTGAGCGGAACCCGTGAGCGGTGGCGACCTTCGGCTTACCGTCGCCGTCCAGTTGTTTCGGGTCAACCCAGCCCTCACGACCTGCCTTCCGTTCTGCCCCGTTCATACGCTTGATTGCGGCTGCTAGCGTCATGTCGGAAAGTTCACCGCCACGCACCGCAGGGAACACGAGCTCGTTTCCGTCGAACCGCGGCGTTGCCTTCAATATTTTTACGGCAGCCTCTGAAAGCGGTACACGATGCGCTTTGCCGGCCTTCATCTTCTTGGCCGGGATAACCCACATGGCCGCGTCGAAGTCTATCTCTTCCCAGGTCGCGCCCCTCACCTCGCCGCTGCGGGCAGCTGTGAGAATCGTAAATTCCAATGCTCGGGCGCCCATCCCATCGACGCCGCGCAATTTCTTCATGAACGCCGCCATGTGCTTGTAGGGCAGTGCAGGATGGTTCCCGCCATTGGTCAGCACATCCGGCTTATGAAGCACATGCTCGAGATTGCCACGCCATGAGGCAGGATTTTCGCCGCTGCGCAATCCCTCGACCTTCGCCGAATCCAGCACACGTTCAATACGCTCGCGCAACTTCTCTGCGGTCTCCTGTTTTGTGCCCCAGAGAGGCCGCAGAACGGAAAGCACGTCTTGCACGCCAACATCGGCCAGCGCCTTTGATCGCAGCGGCGCAGCATGGTTTTCGAGCGTGTTTCGCCAACCGGCCTCGGTCTTTGCACCGCGCCAGCGGCCAGCCTTAACGGCGGCGTCAATGTAGTCGTCAGCATAAGTTCCGAATGTCTTCGCGGCAGATGCAACATTGGCCGCCTCGATCGCCTCAATGCCGTGTCGGTGCTCGACAGGATCCACACCCCGACGCAATAGTGCCCGCGCCGCCTCAGCCTTCTGACGTGCATCGGCCAGCCCGACAGTGTGCAGCGGGCCGAGGCCCATCTCACGCCGCTTGGCGCCGAAACGATAATCAAAAATCCAGTACCGCCCCTTGCCTTTCGTCACCAACCAGAGACCGCCTCCATCACGCAGTTTTTTCGCCTTGCTGGCCTCAATTTTCTTTACCGTAAGAGCATTGAGAGTATGGCTCCCCATATCGCGCTTCCCCGCTTTTTCCCCGCTATTGGGTTCGTGGCTAGAAGTAGCCGATATGGTTAGTAGTTTCAAGGAGTGCTTTGTTTACAATCGTTTGAGGCACCCGTTGTGCACAGCATGGATGACAAAATCAGGAAAATGGCTCCGGCCCGGGGAGCCAATCTTTTTAAGCACTTAACCAAATTTCTTAGGTCGGCAAATTTGCCGATGTTCTGTGCTGGGCTGCGTTTCGGGCTACATCTGCAGGGGGAGCAAATGAAAACGTCAACACTCGTGTTTTTGTTGGCAGTCGTTTGTGCTGGGATTTCGATGTGGACGGATCAGCCAATCATGGGTTCTTCATTGTTGGACAGGTCCTCTACTGGCGGACTCACATCCTAGAAGTGAAAATCAACCGTCTGCTCGATGAGCGAGGGGCTTTTCGTAGCGGACTACGAGCTGAATAAAAAGGCCCGCCACCGTGAGGCAGCGGGGCTAGTTCGGGAGGAGTGTCGGGCATCCCCTTTGCCCGCGAAACAACGGTACGCCTCACTTAGCTGGATAATAAGCTCGCGCCGGTTGAAGCTCAGTATATTCCAGCTGCGTGACTTTTCTGCCACAAGATAAAGAAAGCCCGCCACCATCGGCAGCCATTCCTGCAAGTTTGCAGGTTTGACCAGTTCGCCTTCTGGCGGACCATCTCGGAAAAATAGGACCGGAACTCCGCGCCCAGCTCTGGCGACAAGCGAAACGAAAGTCCGCCGCTGGAGTCTTTGGTCCGATGGGCCAGATCATATCGCCGTTCGCGGGATCGACCGTCGGGACGATGGACTCGAGGCGCTCGGCTCTCTCCATGTAGACGGCGATGTTTCCCTTCATAGCCGCATCAGTACGGTCTGATCAGTCGGATCGTCGCGCCACCTGATTTGTTCGCGGTCGTTGTCCGGCTCGGAGTCGCCGCCTTCCTCGTCGTCGCAGTCGTCTTGCTCGCGGTCGTCGCACTGCCCAAGGGCACCCGTCACAGACCGCCAGCTCCGCCACCAGCCCAAATGACTATCTGGGAAAGATCGGCGATGTCGCCATAGATCTTCGAACCTTTGACGAGAAAACACTTGTCCCCCAGGACTTCGGCGAGTGAGCTTGACGCGGTGCAAACCGGCAGGTTCACCTTATGGCCCTTGGCATCGGCATAGCTGATGCTGATCGCGAGGATAGCGAGTACGAGAGTCGTCTTGCTCATATTTAGCCCCTAGAGCCAGCAGGCCCATTGGGCGGCAAAACCGGGTTGCCGCCCTTTGCCTTGCCATTAGGTGGAGCGGGGGTTTAAGTCGCGCCATCCCTCGATTGGATGACGAGGGCTCATCTATATTAGCTATCACTTAACGAAGCCGCCGCCCGCGCCAGAAATCCCTGGAGGCTCATCGGGCTCTAGCCCGGATATCTCACACAGTTGAAGTGCGTCACGGCCTGACAGTCGTTCACGTCGATGTTGCCGATCGTTCCGGTGTTGACGAGGATAGCCCCTAGATAGGTCAAGCTGTGTCGCAGCAAGTGGAACGTGCGGGCCATGTCGCCGAAGGAGTGCCACCTCGAACACAGGTCCTCGAGAGGCTTCGCAGCGTTCGTGTCCTAGCTGTCGAGACCCCAAAGTTCCGGGTTGCGTTTGAAATACTCAGTTAGCATTTCGGTGAGCACCCTGACTTTCCGCGTGGGATGCTGACCCGGCGGGCGGACGACATACGCGGCCGCCGGAGGTACCGGATAGCGTGTCATGATCGGGACCAGCGTGCCGGAGGCCACGTATTCATGTGTGATGCAATCGGCGAGCCAGGCGATGCCGAGACCTGCCGCCGCCGCGGCGGCAAGCGCCGTAGCGCTATCGGCCTTGAACCTGCCCTGCGGCTGAACCGTGACAACCTTGCCATTATCCACGAACTGCCAGGTTTCTGTTCCCTGCATGAGGGCCTGATGGGTGACGAGTTCGTCCAGGGTCTCAGGTGAACCGTGCGCTTCGATATAGTCCGGGCTGGCGACAAGCTTGCCATGGAACGGCCCGACGCGCTTCGCGATCAGGTTGGAGTCCTGAAGGTAGCCAACCCGGATCGCGCAATCGAAACCCTCGGCGATGAGATCGACGAAGCGATCGCTGTAGGAGGTATGAATGTGAAGCTGCGGGTGCTGGCGCGCCATCTCCGCGAGCACCGGGGCGAAGTGGGTTGGGCCGAAAGTAAGCGGCATGGCAACCCTCAGGCGGCCGCGCAGCTCACCGGTGGGGAGGATCGTTTCCCTTGCGGTGTCGATCTCGGCGCTGGCCCGGGCCGCATGGTCCCTGAACGTGATCCCCGCTTCCGTAAGCGCCGCGCCGCGGGTCGTTCGTGCAAGAAGCTGGACGCCAAGTTCCGCTTCAACCCGAAAGAGCCGCCGACTGACGATTGACTTGGAGACGCCGAGCCGGCGCGCGGCGGCCGATACGCCCCCTGCATCGGCCACTGCGACGAATGTCTGTAGATCTTCTATGTCCAATTCAGCGTTCCTCGTTTCGCGACACAGCTTGCCTGATTATGGCACTACCGCATCACCAAAAGGAACGGCAAATTGCGTCCAGGCAACGTCGCCCGCTGGCGCATGTCTCCCGTGAACCCATTGCCGTCCATGGCGGCAGAGAAAGGAAGTCTTGATGACCCCTCGTAACGGCCTTGATTCGCTTCTTCGTCCTGAAGACTCGGTCCTCGTACTGATCGATCACCAACCTTACCAGCTCGCAAACCTGAACAGCCACGATCCGCACATGGTGGTCAACAACACGACCGCGCTGGCGAAGCTAGCAAAAGCTTTCAATGTTCCGACCATTCTCACCAGCGTGATCGCGGCGCGCGGTGGACTTCTCTTCAAGCAGATCACCGATGTATTTCCGGACCAGGAGGTCATCGATCGCACCTGGGTGAACACCTGGCAGGACGAGAATGTGGTGAACGTCGTCAAGGCGACCGGCCGCAAGCAGCTGATCATCGCCGGTCTGTGGACCGAGGTCTGCGTCGCAATGCCTGTGATCCAGGCCGCCGGCGAAGGTTGGGATGTGACCGTTATCACCGATGCGTCGGGCGGGATTTCGAAGGAGTCTCACGAAGTTGCCATCCAGCGAATGATCGCGGCCGGCGCGAACGTGATGACCGTGATGGCGCTCGCTGGCGAATGGCAACGCGATTGGGCGCGCACCGAGCATGTCGAGGAGCTGACCGAGATTCTCATCCAGCACTTCGGCGGCAGCGGCATCGCGTATCTTTGGGAGCAGCAGCTTCTCAACACGCCAGTAGCCGGCTGATCCCGGCCGGCATGGCGAGCGAAGCAGACGGTTAACACACGGCCCCAAACGCGACAGGTCAAGCGGCCTTCGGTAGGACGGCACGATAGCGGCCGTAACCCGCCTTCACGAACAGTTCCACGTCGCACATCCTGGATAGATAGCATCGGGGGATCCCGGTGGCCGTGAGTTCAGCTGTACGCACCTCGCCCCGCTCTCGCGGCAGAGCGACGGCCCGCTCCCTGAGCATCAGTGTCGTAGGGCTTCGACGCGGCCCGGTCACGTTTGCGCATTTTCGTCGAATGTGGCGCATTCTGGCGCAGGGTGATGGCGAATTCACATTTCTCAGCTTCATCGACTCCGGGGAGCCATTTCAATCAAAACTGCGAGCGCCGCCTGCTCGCAGTTGGACTTCAGCCCTCTCCTTCCAGTGCAAGCGTCTTCAGGAGTTTAATCTTGGCGACATTTTTCCCGTCAAGATAGTCGGCTCTGGAATTTCAACCGAAAAAAGAGCTATGATGACCTTGGCATTCGCCGGGACCAGCTTCGCGTCCTCCAGAATGCCGGGGAGGAACGGGACATGGCCGTAGCGCTTGTACTCGTTTTGATTGTAGTGGGCTCGGTGCTGTTTCACCTGCTGAGCCCATGGTGGTGGACGCCGATTGCCTCGAACTGGGGCTATATCGACAACACCATCATCATCACCTTCTGGATTACCGGCGTCGTCTTCGCCGCCGTGGTCCTATTCATGGCCTATTGCGTCTTCCGCTTCCGTCATCGGGAAGGGAACCGGGCCGCCTACGAGCCGGAGAATAAGCGGCTCGAATCCTGGTTGACGATCGTCACAGCGGTCGGGGTCACGGCGTTGCTGGTTCCCGGCCTGTTCGTCTGGAGCCGGTTCGTCAACGTCCCAAGCGACGCAACGGAGGTCGAAGTCGTCGGCCAGCAGTGGCAGTGGAGTTTCCGTCTGCCCGGCAAGGACGGCAAGCTTGGCACATCCGACACCCGCGACGTCACCACCGACAATCCGCTGGGCGTGATCGCCAGCGATCCCAATGGTCAGGACGATGTCCTGGTCGAAGCGGCTGATCTGCATTTGCCGGTCGGCAAACCGGTCAAGATGCTGCTCCGATCGATCGATGTGCTGCATGATTTCTACGTGCCGGAATTCCGCGCCAAGATGGACATGATCCCCGGCTCGGTCACCTATTTCTGGTTCACACCGACCAAGACCGGAACCTTTCAGGTCCTGTGCGCCGAACTTTGCGGCCAGGGGCATCCCTTGATGCATGGTGTGGTCGTGGTCGACACGCAGCAGGACTACCTGGCCTGGTTTGGCCAGCAGCAGACTTTCGCGCAGTTGTCGGCACCCCAGCAAACGGGCGCGGCAGACAACGCTCCGGGGAAGACTATGGCGCCGGGCAAGACGATGGCGCCAGGTTTGAAAATTGCAGCAAAGCTCGAAACGGTCGGGTCTCGCTGAAAAGGACGCGGAGTTGTTCCTATGGTCGACATCACACCTGCAGATGGCATCCCCCCGGCCGAAGTCGCGGAAGTGGAGCTTTACCATCCGCACAGTTGGTGGACGAGATACGTCTTCTCGCAGGACGCCAAGGTCATAGCCATCCAGTATTCGGCGACGGCAACGGGAATCGGCCTGGTCGCCCTGGTGCTATCCTGGCTGATGCGGCTGCAACTCGGCTTCCCCGGCACGTTCGACTTCATCACCCCGGAAGCCTACTACCAGTTCATCACCATGCACGGCATGATCATGGTGATCTACCTGCTCACCGCCCTCTTCCTCGGCGGCTTCGGCAACTATCTGATCCCGCTGATGGTCGGCGCGCGCGACATGGTTTTCCCCTATGTCAACATGCTGAGCTACTGGATCTACCTGCTCGCCGTGCTGGTCCTGGTGTCGAGCTTCTTTGCACCGGGCGGACCGACAGGCGCCGGCTGGACGCTCTACCCGCCACAAGCCATCATGAGCGGCACGCCGGGCGGCCAGGACTGGGGCATCATCCTGATGCTCTCCTCACTGATACTGTTCATCATCGGTTTCACGATGGGCGGCCTGAACTATGTGGTGACGGTGCTGCAGGGCCGCACGCGCGGCATGACGATGATGCGCCTGCCGCTGACCGTCTGGGGCATCTTCACAGCAACCGTCATGGCGCTGCTTGCCTTTCCGGCGCTGTTCGTCGCCTGCGTCATGATGCTGCTCGACCGCGTCCTCGGCACCAGCTTCTTCATGCCGGCGATCTCCGAGATGGGCGAGCAACTGCAGCACAATGGCGGCAGCCCGATCCTGTTCCAGCACTTGTTCTGGTTCTTCGGCCATCCCGAGGTCTACATCGTGGCGTTGCCGGCCTTCGGTATCGTCTCCGACCTGATCAGCACCCATGCACGCAAGAACATTTTCGGCTATCGGATGATGGTTTGGGCCATCGTCGGCATTGGCGCGCTGAGCTTCGTGGTCTGGGCGCACCACATGTATGTCAGCGGCATGCACCCCTATTTCGGCTTCTTCTTCGCCACCACGACGCTGATCATCGCCATTCCGACCGCCATCAAGGTCTACAACTGGGTGCTGACCTTATGGCGCGGCGACATCCATCTCACCATACCTATGCTCTTTGCCCTGGCCTTCATCGTCACCTTCGTCAATGGTGGGTTGACCGGGTTGTTTCTTGGCAATGTCGTCGTCGATGTTCCGCTGTCCGACACGATGTTCGTCGTCGCCCACTTCCATATGGTCATGGGTGTCGCCCCGATCCTCGTGGTGTTTGGCGCGATCTATCATTGGTACCCGAAGGTCACGGGGCGGATGCTCAACGAAATGCTGGGCCGGTTCCATTTCTGGGTCACCTTCCTCGGCGCCTACCTGATTTTCTTCCCCATGCACTACCTCGGCCTGATGGGCGTGCCGCGGCGCTATGCTGAACTGACCGACATGACTGTCATGACCGAGTCAGCCCACCACCTGAACTCGTTCATCAGCATCATGGCGTTCATCGTCGGCTTCGCCCAGATGGTGTTCCTGTTCAATCTCATCTGGAGCATCCGCCATGGCCGCGAGGCCGGCGGCAATCCGTGGCGGGCCACGACCCTCGAATGGCAGACGCCGCAAACACCGCCGGCCCACGGCAATTTCGGCAAGGACCTGCCGATCGTCTATCGCTGGGCCTATGATTACAGCGTGCCAGGCGCCAAGGAGGATTTCATTCCGCAGAACATGCCGGGCTCCTTCGGCCCCTCGAGGGAGCCGGCATGAGCGTCATCATAGTCTTCCTGTTCGTCATCGCCGGCTTTGCCGGATGGTGGCTTTCACATCAGGGGCTGATGTCGAAGCCATGGCTCGAGCAAGGTCTGGCCGGGGATTTTGTCGCCCTCGACCGGTCGGCGCTACCCACCGCCAAAATCGGCCTCGGTGTCTTCCTCGCCGTTGTCGGCTGCCTGTTCGCGCTCTTCACCAGCGCGTATTTCATGCGGATGGCGGTGTCGGACTGGCAGCCGCTGCCGCTGCCGCGGCTGCTCTGGCTCAACACCGGCGTGCTGGTCCTGAGCAGCATTGCCCTGCAATGCGCCACGGTCGCGGCGCGCAGGGGCCAGATCGACATGGTCAGGCTCGGCCTCGCCACGGCCGGGCTCACGGCGCTTGCCTTCCTGATCGGACAGCTCATGGCATGGCGGCAGCTGACCGCCGACGGCTATTTTCTGACCTCCAATCCGGCCAACAGCTTTTTCTACCTGATCACCGGCATGCATGGCCTGCACATACTGGGCGGGCTGGTGGGCCTCGGCAGAACAACCGCCGGCGCCTGGAACGCAGCGCGGCCCGAACGGCTTCGCCTCAGTGTCGAGTTGTGCGCCATGTACTGGCATTTTCTGCTCTTCGTCTGGCTCGCCGTCTTTGCCCTACTGGCCGGCTGGGCCGCGACGTTCATCGACATTTGCCGACAGTTGCTGACCTAAGGGATCAAACGAATGGCAGAGACACTCACGCATACCCAGACGACGGAGCCACGGCCCTCAGGCTGGCAAGGCATTGCCGCCGACTGGTCCTCGGATCAGCGGGCGTTCAAGAACGTGTCCTGGGGCAAGGCCATGATGTGGATCTTCTTGCTCAGCGACACCTTCATCTTCGGCTGCTTCCTGCTCTCCTACATGACCGCTCGCATTTCGACACGCGTGCCGTGGCCCAATCCGAGCGAGGTCTTTGCGCTTCGTATCGGCGGCTCGGATATCCCGCTGATCCTTATTGCGATCATGACCTTCGTGCTGATCTCGAGCAGCGGAACAATGGCCATGGCGGTCAATTTCGGCTATCGCCGCGACCGCCGCAAGACAGCGATCCTGATGCTTCTGACCGCGGCACTCGGCGCAACCTTTGTCGGCATGCAAGCCTTCGAATGGACCAAGCTGATCACCGAAGGGGTACGGCCCTGGGGCAACCCCTGGGGCGCCGCACAATTCGGATCGACTTTCTTCATGATCACCGGTTTCCACGGCACCCATGTGACGATCGGGGTGATCTTCCTGATCATCGTGGCGCGCAAAGTATGGCGCGGAGATTTCGACACCGGGCGACGCGGCTTCTTCACCAGCCGCACGGGGCGCTATGAAAATGTCGAGATCATGGGGCTGTACTGGCACTTCGTCGATCTGGTCTGGGTATTCATCTTCGCATTCTTCTATCTTTGGTGAGAGGCAGGCTTTGGTGAGAGGAAAAAATGGCTGAAGCAACCGCAAACGGCCTCGGGCAACACGCACTTCACGCTGCGCATGAAGCGCCGGCCGCCGTCGCCCATGCCGACGCGCATCAGGAACATCCGATCAAACTCTATCTGGTGGTCTGGGCATGGCTGTTCATCCTCAGCACGTGCTCCTACCTGGTCGATTATTTCGGCCTTCACGGCTATCTCAGATGGTCGCTGATCCTGATCTTTATGATCCTCAAGGCAGGGCTGATAGTCGCCGTATTCATGCACATGGCTTGGGAACGGCTGGCGCTGGCCTATGCGATCATCCTGCCGCCGATACTGGTGCTGGTGTTCGTGACAATGATGGTCCTCGAAGCGGACTATACGCTTTTCACCCGGCTGACGTTTTTCGGGTCCGGGCCCTGAGGCCCAATCCGGAGTGCCATGGCATTCTGGTCAGGCCCCACGCATCCGGCGTGTGTCCAGTTCGGTGGCCGGCGCCTTGAAACAATCGGCAACTGGCCCATTTTGTTAGAGCATGATCCCGAAAAGGGGATCCGGTTTTTGCTCCACCGATCTTCGTTTCGAAAAAGATCTTGCTCGAACAACAAGAGAGCCGATCCCGACTTTCGGAACAGAACAGGCTCTGACATCGGAAACGACATAAGCGGGATGATTGCCGTCGTTTCCCGATGCGTCGCAAACTCCGGCAAGGGAGGCCAAGATGACAATCGCGAACAGACTGAAGGACTTCATCGACGGCAAGGGAATTCCCTACGACACCGTCGCTCATCATCGCACTTCGACAAGCAGGCAGGCGGCAATAGCCGCGCATGTGCCCGGCAGCATCATGGCGAAATCCGTGGTCGTTCACCACGAGCTTGGCTATGCAGTGGCCGTGGTTCCGAGCACCCACAGGATCGAGCTCGGCACATTGCAAGACGTCATGGACAAGCGTCTCGGACTCGCCTCCGAAGACGAGATGGCTTCGCTCTTCGGCGATTGCGACACCGGCGCGATCCCGCCGATCGGCGCGGCCTACAATGTGCCAGTGATCGTCGATGAAAGCCTTGGCGACGCCACCGACGTCTACTTCGAAGGCGGCGACCATAAAACGCTAGTGCATGTCAGCGGCAAGGATTTCCGCAACCTGACGATGGGTGCCTACCAGGCCCGCTTCAGCCACGCGGCTTACTGACGGCTTCGATCATCCCGCACCGCACTCTCGCCGGCGCGGGATGGGGCAGAACGTTCTCAACTCGCCGATCTGGAGGGCGGCTCCACGACCTTGCGGTAGACATGCCAGGTGGCGTGACCGAGAATCGGCAACACGACGGCCAGCCCGGCGAACACCGGCAGCGAGCCGATGATCAGGGCGACGGCGACAATCAGCCCCCAGACAGCCAGGGTGATTGGGTTGGCCAGCACCGCGCGCACAGAGGTGTGTATGGCTTCGTAAGCGCCGACGTCGCGGTCGAGCAACAATGGGAAGGCAATGACCGTTGTGCACAACACGACCGCGGCGAAGACGAAGCCGATGGCGTGACCCAGGATGATCAGCGTCCAGCCGCGTCCGGTGGCGAATATTTCGTTGATGAAGCCGGATATCGATGCCGGCGGCGCCGGGCCGAAGAGATACTGGTAAAATAGCTGGGCGGTCAAAAGCCATGTGATGAAGATTGCCAGCAGCATGATCCCGACCGCCGCGATGGCCGGCAGCGCCGGAGAATTCCTGACCTCGAAAGCATGCCTCCAGGAGGTGTCGAGTCTGGCTTCCCGTCTGCGGCTGATTTCATAGAGACCTATCGCCGCAAAAGGGCCAATCAGCGCAAAACCGGAGACGAGCGGAAACAACAACGGCAACGCATTGGCACCCGACGTCCAGACGGCGAGGACGACTCCCACCAGCGGATAGATCAGGCAGAGAAAGACGATGTGCGACGGCTTGACCATGAAATCGTCGACGCCACGCTTGAGCGCGTCGAAGAGGTCAGAAACACCGATTTTTCGAATTTTGGTATGCTCCAGCGTCTCGCTGGCGCCTGCTATCACATGAAAACTTGCCATGACCGTTCCTCCAGAGCGGGTCCGGTGAGGTCGCCGTTTCACGGCGCTGCCGTTCTGCATGATTGGCCACGCAAAACCGCGACCTGCACCGCAACCAACATACTCTTTTGCCAGGGACTTGTCGCCCTTTGTCGGAAGAACTCCGCCGGCTAGCTCTGAAGGTTCTTTTCCGATATTCTCATACAGCGCCGCGCGTCCTTTTTGGGCGCGCAAAGGACGCTGTACCGCGTTGGCTGGCGCATGATCCTTGCCGAAAATCGATTCCGATTTTCAAGGTTCATGCGGCGAGTCAAAGGTGAATGCCATGGACGGAAGGACGCTTCTCATACTCGGCCTTGGCATAGTCGCCCTGCTGATCCTGGGATTCTGTGCAATACCATCGTGATCGCGGATCCGGTCCTGGCAATTGCTAACCTCTCGGCTCGTCAAGTATTCCAAGAACAGCGGTCAGGCCGTCAACCTGGCATGAACGCCCGCATTGCGATGGTGTCGGCAAGCAGCATGGCAAAGATCGCAAAAAGATAGAAAATCGAGAAGGCGAACAGCGCCTTTGCAGTCTTCATCTCCGCGTCTGGAGCGGCCAGGACCTTCCAGGCGTGCCAGATGAAACCCGCGCCCAATGCAGCCGAAACAAGTCCATAAAATACGCTCGCGAATCCAGCCGCCCAGGGCAGCACGCCGATTGGCGCCAAGAGCAGAGAATAGGCGAGTATCTGTTTTCTGGTCGACGCCTGGCCGGCCACGTTTGGCATCATCGGGATGCCGGCAGCTGCGTAGTCGCCGACCTTGAACAACGCGAGCGCCCAAAAATGCGGCGGCGTCCACAGAAAGATGATCAGGAACAGGATGACGCTTTCGATGCCGATCGCGCCAGTGGCGGCCGCCCAGCCAATGACAGGCGGAAGGGCACCTGCCGCGCCGCCGATGACGATGTTCTGCGGCGTCGAGCGCTTCAGCCACATCGTATAGATGACGACGTAGAAAAAGATGGTGAAGGCCAGCAGCGATGCGGCAAGCCAGCCAACTAGAACGCCGAGCGTCATGACCGAAAGCGCGGAAAGCACCAAGCCGAAGCCGAGCGCTTCACCCGGCGTGACGCGGCCCGACGGAACCGGCCGTTTTGACGTGCGCGACATCAGCGCGTCGATATCGGCGTCGTACCACATGTTGAGGGCCCCGGCCGCTCCTGCTCCGATCGCAATCGCACCGATTGCAATCACGGCGATGACCGGATTCATCGCGCCAGGCGCCGCCATCAGGCCAACGAAAGCAGTGAATACTGCAAGCGCCATGACCCGCGGCTTCATAAGCGTGAAGAAATCACCCGCCGTCGCTTCCGAAAGGCGGATGCCGGTATCCTTGAGGCGGCTTTCCCTAGTCGACATCGCAGACCGATGGAAGCAGGCAACCCAATGCAAGTCGCTCAAAAGTGGACGCGACGCGCATTAGGCCACGATCCCGAACTGAAGGCGCGCGCGTGCAAAAACTGGAACACGGTTTTTGCTCACGTTGCCCTCCGGTCCGGATAGACCACGACAGGACAAGCGGTTAGCCATATTGCGGAGGAGCCACGTCACTTGGAGAACGTTTTCAGATAGGCAATGACGTTGGCCACGTCTGCATCGTTCTTGAGGCCGGGAAACGCCATCTTGGTTCCTTTGACCATGGCTTTGGGATCGTGAAGATAGGTGGTCAGTGTTGGCTCGTCCCATTTGACGCCGGATTTGCCGGCCGCAATCATGGCATCGGAATATTTGAAGTCCGGATGCGTACCGGCGGTCCGGCCGATGACGCCGTGCAGCGATGGGCCGATCTTGTTCTTATCCTCGTCTGCGATGTGGCAGACCTTGCATTTGGTGAAGACCTTCTCGCCAGCCGCAGCGTCCTGAGCCTGCGACGGATTGGTAGCGAAGGTTGCAACGGACACGACGGCGAAAAACGCGACCAAGCGCATGACTTTTTCCTCCCTATCGTCAAATGTGCCTGAGACGATCCGCACATGCCGGTACCAACAGAAATGCGCCTTTCACGGCAGAACAGATTGTCCCCTTCTCCCATATGGATTGCGACACCTATATAACACGGAATCTGGCCGGCAGGTAGAAGAGGCTTACCGTCCAAAGGTTTAGGCGGTCTGCAGCATGGCGAGCGAAACCGCGCGTTCCTCGATTTCGGTTTCGGAGTTCGCTCGTCGATGATGTCGCGACGCCGGGCCTCCGCGCTTTCGCCAAGGCAGGCATATGCCCTGCCTTGGCTTCTGCGATCTCGTCAGGATTTCTTCTCGCCGTTTGGATTGGGCACCGGTGCCTCTCGCACGTCTCGCGGTGGCGGTTCGACATGTTCAAGTTCTGACGGTGCTTTTTTGTCGCGATGGACAGGTAGCTCCTTCGGTTCGGGGCTCGGTGGCGGTTCCTTGATCGTGTTGGACATGATCCAGTTAACCGGATCGCCGGTCTCTTGTTCCCGTCAGGAGCTTAAAAACTGGAAGCCGGAGGAACCGGGGGCGTTGAAGAGCGTTCTGTCGCATGCTCAAGAAAATCGCCCTCGCCGCCGTGTTGGTCCAGGTTGCCGCCTTTTCGGCTCTCATAACCCAAACGATCCTTTTTGCGTCCGCGGCCACCCAAGCTGCCAGTACGCAGCCCAGCGATCCTGTTGCTGTCACCGGGGAAGGATGCGCCAAGGCGACGCCCCAAGATTCCCGATCTGAAATATTTCCAATCCCAAACACGCCCGATCATTGCCTTAAGCGAATTGAGCCGAGGAAGCTTATCACGACGACCTTGATTATCGCCGGGCGACAATAGCCCCAGACTTGGATCGATCTTCCAAGGCTCAGGCAGCCCACCACCAGCCCTTCACCCGTCCGCGCTGGCCATCTCCCCTCATCGCCAATCCACCCAATTTAAGTCAGGGCGCTATGCTTGAAAGCGCAACGATCTCTGCTACTTGCGGCGCGGGGCTTGTGCATTTGAGTTCGACAAAATTGGCAATGACTTCAGTGAATATGGAATGCCCGCGCTGTCACGGCAGCGGCAGGATATTCGACTGTTCCAAATGGTATGCGTCAAACGGCCATTGCTGCCCGCAAGGCACCCATCGGATCGGTTGCCCCGGAAAGACGATCGCATGCTCGGGATGTGCCGGCCTGGGGACGCTGGCAGAATCTGTGCTGAGTGCCGTCGCGTAGCCCTCGATCGGATCGCATGACGAGCGCGGCTCCGACGCGTCCGGACTATCTTACTCCGGTGGTGGTTCTTCAGGTGGTGGCGTCAAAACTGTGATGTCCATTCTGGCGATCTTGGATGCTGCGCGACCTTGCGCACCAGAATCCACGTCGCCGCTTGCGGCAACCATGATTTTGGCGAGATGTCCGACGGCGTCTGCGCTGCGGCCTGGCGAAAATTCTTCGCTCGTTTCCGGCTTTCCCACCCCCGTCTGTTTTTCGGGTACTTGCCGAGGTTGATTTGCAATTGCGGCAATCATTCGAACCTCCTGTTGCAACACCCGAATCTTATATTAGCGTTGGCTGTTGTGAGGCTGACCTGGCAAGTCCGCCGGCAGCCGCAGTCAGGAGGCGTGAAAAACCTGGGAAATGGGGAGTCTTGCGACCGAGCCGCAAGGCGGCTCGGCGACGGGCAATTCCCGTCCGGTTCAGTTGGGGACGGCTAACAACCTTCGGTGGTCTTTTTCACATGGCCTGGAGCAGCCGTCTTGGCATCGGTGTCCTGCTGACCAGGAGCGGACTGTTTCGCACTGCCGGTTTGTTGGCCCGGCGCACAATCCTTGGCAGAGTTCGGATTGATGCCGCTCGTGGTCGTCTTGTCGGTGCCCTGGTCGGTGGTGCTTGGCATAGTTGTCGTCGTCGTCGACGACCCGCTGGTTGATGTGCCGGACTGAGCAAATGCAAATCCGGCGGACATGACAAGGAAGGCCGAGGTCAGAAGAATGTTTTTCATGATCAACTCCTGATTTAGCGAGCGATAAAGCGCCTCGACACCAACCGAGAGCTGAACGAACGGTTCCCTGAAAACGGCGATTGTTCCAAAAACGTGCAGAGGCGACCCGGCAGGCAACCCGGAGCCTGTCTGTGTCACCGACCTACTCTTGGCCGCTAGCCCAACTCTGCCGCACGAGGCCCACTAGACCCGGCGCCCAGCGCAACCTTGCATGCCAGTGGCCGCCGCGCGATGCTGTCGCCAGGGTTGGAACGAATCATGCGAAAAATTCTGGTGTCGGGGCTGCTGCTCGCGGCGGTTTTTTCCGTAAATCCGGCTCGGGCGCTGGACAGCAGCGGAGCGCCCGTCGTGGTGACGCCACTGGCATCGCGCACGACGACCGCGTCCGGTCAGCCGATCATGCTGCCGCAGAAGAACGTGCAGGTGCTGGTGTCGACCTATGACATCGCGCCAGGCGCGACTTTACCGGTTCACAGACATCCCTTCCCGCGCTACGCCTATGTCCAGGCCGGAACGCTGAAGGTCACCAATGTCGAGACCGGCAACAGCAACACCTACAAATCAGGCGATTTCATTATCGAAATGATCGGTCAGTGGCATCAGGCCACCAATATCGGCGATGGCCCGGTCAAGCTACTGGTCATCGATCAGGTCGAGGAAGGCGCCAAGAATACGGAACTGCGCCAGTAGCGGCCAAGGCGATATCCGCGCCCAGATGTCAGGAGGTGTGCCGCGCGTCACAGTGCACCGCCCCACCCCCGTGCAAGGCTAGCCCCAACTACCGACCATCTGCCTCGTGGTGGCGTTCAGCCGGTTGAAGGCGTTGATGAGCGCAATCTGGATGACCAACGCGGCCAGCGCCTTTTCATCATAATGCCGGGCGGCCTCGTCCCAGACATCGTCCGGTACCGCGTCCGACCGGTCGGCGAGCCGTGTGCCGGCCTCGGTAAGCGCCAGCGCCGCGCGCTCCGCCTCGGTGAAGTAGGGTGTCTCCCGCCATGCCGCGAGTGCAAAGATGCGCTCGTCCTTTTCACCGGCCTTCTTCAGTTCGCGGGCATGCATGTCGACGCAGACGGCGCAGTTGTTGATCTGGCTGGCGCGCAGATGGATGAGCTTGCGGGTGACATAGGGCAATTCGGCTGACTCGGTCGACTTGTCCAGCGCCAGCAGCGCCTGCACGGAACCGGGAATGAGCATCACCGGGTTCTTGATTCTTGCTTGCATGGTCTTTCTCCTTTGAGGTGTTCGTCGGGACGCGTTTTGCCGACCCGGATGCAAGGCATCCGAGGTTGTGAATTTGAAAGGATTGTCGGCCGCAACGCCGCGCTGCCACAGGAAACCAATAACCACATGGCTATGGGTTTACCCATAACTCAACAGTTATGAGAGTCAAGCAGGAAATGTCCGCTGGCCCAAATGGCGGCGCTGTTCGCGCTTTCACACCAACCGGCCCAATGCTAGGGCTGGCGGCGACATCATGGATTGGATAGCCCTTGACCAGAGAAACTCGCCTGCCGCTGATCGAAATCTGTGTCGAAGGTATCGACGGCCTTCTGGCAGCACAGGCTGCCGGCGCCGACCGGGTCGAACTGTGCGCCAGCCTCATTGAAGGCGGCATCACGCCGAGCCTCGGCACCGTGCGCGCCGCCCTCGACCAGGCGACCGTGCCATTCCACGTCATGGTGCGGCCGCGCGGCGGGGATTTTCTCTACAGTGAGAACGAGTACGCATCGATGCTCGCCGATGTCTCGGCGCTGCGCGACCTCGGCGTACCCGGCGTGGTGTTCGGCTGCCTGAACGGCGACGGCACCATTGACGAGGCGCGCATGAGCGAACTGACGCAGGCTGCCGGGGCCTTGAACGTCACGTGCCACCGCGCTTTCGACATGACGCGTGACCCGGCCGAGGCGCTCGAAGCGCTGATCCGCAGCAAGGTCGGCCGCGTGCTGACCAGCGGCCAGCGTGACACCGCCATCGAAGGCTTGCCGCTGTTGGCGGATCTGGTGCGGCAGGCCGGCGATCGCATCGTCATCCTCGGCTGCGGCGGGCTCGATCTCGGCAACATTGCCGAAGTGCGCAGAAAAACCGGTCTGTCCGAAATGCATTTCGCCGCCCTCAGGGAGGTGCCGAGCGCCATGGATTATCGCAACCCCCAGGTCGGCATGGGCGGCTCCGACCTCGACCGCGAGTATCGCAACACACTGACCGACACCGACCTGGTGGCAGCCACCATCAAGGCAGCCAAGGCATGATCACAATCCCTGCCCCGATGACCCGCGTATCCGCCGAAGACGAAGCGCAGATCCTGGCGCTCAACAACGAGCATGCCGCAGAACTGTCTTGGCTCGAGCCCGAACGGCTCTCCTTCCTGCTTGGGGAAGCATTTTACGCGCGCCGCATCGGCGATCTCGAAGCGTTCATCATGACTTTTGATCAGGACGCCCGTTACGACAGTCCGAATTTCTTATGGTTCCGCGAACGCTACGAGCGCTTCATCTATGTCGACCGCGTCGTCGTCGCGGCGCAAGCGCGTGGCCGCGGTCATGCCCGCCGGCTCTATCAGGACCTGTTCGGCCATGTTGAGCGCGCCGGCCACACGCTGGTCACCTGCGAAGTCAACATCGACCCGCCGAACCCCGCCTCGGATGCCTTTCACGCCGCCCTCGGCTTTGCCGAAGCCGGCGACGCCGTGATCTATGGCGGCAAGAAAGCGGTGCGCTATTACGTCAGGTCGCTGCAGGCATAGACAGGCCGAGCGCACCGCAAAACGCCTGAACGGCTCGATTGCCTCACCAATTGCGGTTGAGCCATTCACGAGCGGGGCGCTCGATGACGTAGTAGCTGCAGAGCGCGCAGGCAAAGACGCCGGCGAGCATCAGGACCGGCGCACTGCCTTGCTCGTAGACGAATTTGTAGAACGGCTGCTGCCACAGATACAGCGAGTACGACCACAGGCCCAGCGTCGCCATCGGCCAGGAGGACAGCAATCCGGAAAAATAGCGCGGGCTGAAATCGAGCACATTGACGGCCAGAGCCAGCAGCGGGACGGCGAGGAGATAATGGATCGGCGTCGGCACCGGATCGAGGAACAGCAGAACGGCACAGATCGATGCAGCGAGCGCCACATGCTTGCCTGTCATGATCGACGGCAGCCTGCCATCGGCCTTGAGCAGGCAGATCGAAGCCGACAGCAGGATCGACGCGATGTGCACGTCGGTGCGCCAATAAGTGGTTTCGTAATCCATCCCGAGGACCCAGTACGAAACCGCGCCGTTGGCCATGGCAAGCGAGGCCAGCGCCAGGAGCAGTACGACGACGCGGGAGCGCGTTGAGACGATCACGCTGATCAGCGCCAGGATGACATAGGCATGCTCCTCGATGCAAAGCGACCAGATATGGTCGAGCGCCCCTGCCCGCGTCACCAGAATGCCGGCATAATTATACGTGAATGTCAGTGCCGTCAGCGCCGCCTTCCACTTGAAGGAGATGAACGTGCTGACGAGCGCAATCATCGCGACGATCACAAAAACCAGGAGAGCCGGGTAGATGCGGGAGAACCGGCGCTTGAAGAATTTCTTCAGCGGATAACGTTCGATGAACAGGATCTCGCCCATCAGCCGGCCGCTGAGCACGAAGAAGAATTCGACGCCCAGTACGCCGAGATTGATTCCGGGGACAGGGAAAAAATGGCCGATCAGGACCAGCCCGATTGAAAGACCACGCCAGCCGTCGAGATAGGCCAGTCTTGTTCGGGCCGGTCTGTCGGCGGCGGATCGAGACGGAACGACATGCGTCGAGGAGATGTCGGTCATGCCGATCCTTTCGCATTTAGGCATGCGAAAGGGCACGGCGGTGAACCGCGCCGACCCGGCTCGCATTCCCGCCCCAGTCCATATTGCAGTGCAAGATAAACTTGTGCAAGCGCGAGATTGCTGCGGATCAGTACCGGCCGAAGGGTCGACCGCAATTGTCTCAAGCAAAGGGTTGGTGCGCGAACTGGACAACGACAGTTGCAACTCACAAAAGGGGCCAACGAGGCCCCTTTCGTTGTTCGCAGCTGATCGTATCAGGCGTTGGCGGCAGCCACCGCGCGCTTGGCCATCACCGCGATCAGATTGGCGCGATAGTCGGCCGAGGCATGGATGTCGGTCATCAAATTCTTCGCCGAAACCTTCACGCCATCGAGCGCCGCGACCGCGAAATTCTTGGCGAGTGCGGCCTCGATCTCCTTCGAGCGGAAGACGCCGTCGTCACCAGCACCGGTAACGGCAACGCTGACGCCATCCTTGCCCTTGGCCACGAACACGCCAACGATGGCGTAGCGCGATGCCGGATTGCGGAATTTTTCATAGGCCGCCTTGGCCGGCGCGGTGAAGGTGACGGCGGTAATGATTTCGCCATCCTTCAACGACGTCTCGAACAGGCCCTTGAAGAACTTGTCGGCCGCGATCTGGCGCTTGTTGGTGACGATGGTGGCGCCCAACGCCAACAGCGCCGCCGGATAATCGGCCGCCGGATCGTTGTTGGCGACCGAGCCGCCGATCGTCCCCTTGTGGCGCACCGCCGGATCGCCGATCAGTGATGCCATATGGGCAAGCGCCGGACAGGCCTTCTTCAGCTTCTCGTCGTTGGCGACAGCGTGATGCGTGGTGGCAGCACCGATGGTGACCGTCTTGCCCGACACTGTAACACCCTGCAGCTCCTTGATCCGCGACAGGTCGACAAGGTCGGACGGTGCGGCGAGCCGGGTCTTCATTGCCGGGATCAATGTCATGCCGCCCGAAAGCAGCTTGGCGTCGCCCGTCTTGACCAGCTTGGCGGCATCGGCGACCGAGGCGGCACGGTGATAATTGACTGAGTACATTTGTATTTCTCCCTGGGTGAAAGAGCGAATAGGGAGGAACGATTAGCGAATAGGATTTGTCCCGTCGCACCGCCTTCTCTTCCCGATTCGCTGCTCCCTATCCGCTATTCGCATTCAATGTTTCGTCGCGCGGATCGCTGCCCACACGGCGGACGGCGTTGCCGGCATGGCGAGATCGTTGCTGCCGATGGCGTCGGTGATGGCATTGATCACCGCCGGCGGCGAGCCGATGGCGCCGGCTTCGCCGCAGCCTTTGATGCCGAGAGGATTGCCCGGGCATGGCGTGTTCGAGGTCGAGACCTTGAACGACGGCAGGTCGCCGGCGCGCGGCATGGTGTAGTCCATGTAGCTCGCGGTCAAAAGCTGACCGCTATTGTCATAGTGGGCGCCTTCGAGTAGCGCCTGGCCGATGCCTTGCGCCAGTCCGCCATGCACCTGGCCCTCGACGATCATCGGGTTGATGATGTTGCCGAAATCGTCGGCGGCGACGAACTGGATGATCTCGGTCATGCCGGTTTCCGGGTCGACCTCGACCTCGCAGATGTAGCAGCCGGCCGGGAAGGTGAAATTCGACGGATCATAGAACGCCGTCTCCTTCAGCCCTGGCTCCATGCCGCCCGGCAGGTTGTGGGCGGTGTAGGCGGCGAGCGCCATCTGGAACCACGGAACGTTCTTGTCGGTGCCGGCGACCTTCAGCGCGCCGTTCTCGATGATGATGTCGCCTTCGTCGGCCTCGAGCAGGTGGGCGGCAATCTTCTTGGCCTTGGCCTCGACCTTGTCGAGCGCCTTCGCGACGGCCGACATGCCGACCGCACCCGAGCGCGAGCCATAGGTACCCATGCCCATCTGCACCTTGTCGGTGTCGCCATGGACGATCGAGACGGAATCGAGCGGCACGCCGAAGCGCTCGTTGACCAATTGCGCGAAGGTCGTCTCATGCCCCTGGCCATGGCTTTGCGAGCCGGTCAGTACTTCGATCGTGCCGACGGCATTGACGCGCACCTCGGCACTTTCCCAAAGGCCGACACCGGCGCCCAGCGAACCGACCGCCGCCGACGGCGCGAGGCCGCATGCCTCGATGTAGCAGCTCATGCCGATGCCGCGCAGCTTGCCTTTCCTTGCAGCCGCCGCTTTGCGCTTGGCAAAGCCGGCATAGTCGGAAGCCTTCATCGCCGCGTCCAGCGAAGCGGCGTAGTCGCCGGCGTCATAGTTCATGATAACCGGAGTCTGATGCGGGAACGATGTGATGAAGTTCGTTCGGCGAAGATCCGCCGGAGACACGCCCAACTCACGAGCGGCGGTCTCGATGGCGCGTTCGAGCAGATAGGTAGCTTCCGGTCGACCTGCCCCGCGATAGGCATCGACCGGCGCGGTATTGGTGTAGACGGTGCGCACATTGGCATGGATCGCGGGAATATTGTACTGGCCCGACAACAGGGTCGCGTAGAGATAGGTCGGTACACAGGACGAGAACAGTGACATGTAGGCGCCAAGATTGGCCACGGTGTCGACTTTCAGGCCGGTAATCCTGTTGTTCTTGTCGAAAGCCATCTCCACCGTGGAGATATGGTCACGGCCGTGGGCGTCGGTAAGAAAACTTTCGGTGCGGTCGGCCACCCATTTGACCGGCACGCCGGTTTTCTTCGAGGCCCACAGGCAGACGATCTCTTCCGGGTAGATATAGATTTTCGAGCCGAAGGCGCCGCCGACATCCGGCGCGATGACGCGCAGCTTGTTTTCCGGCGCGACATTGTAGAAGGCGCTCATCACCAGCCGCGCCAGATGCGGGTTCTGCGAGGTCGTCCAGCAGGTGTAGTGGTCCTCGGCCTTGTCGTAGTAGCCAAGCGCGGCACGCGGCTCTATGGCGTTGGGCACCAGCCGATTGTTGACGATCTTCATGCGGGTGACGTGGGCAGCGGCCTTGATCGCCGCGTCGGTCGCCTTGCCATCGCCAAGCTCCCAATCGAAGATCAGATTGTTGTCAGCTTCCGGGTGGATCTGCGGTGCGCCCTTCTCGAGCGCCTTAGACGCATCGACGACGGCCTTCAATTCCTTGTAGGTGATCTCGACCGCTTCGGCGGCATCGCGTGCCTGCCCCTTGGTCTCAGCGACGACGATGACGACGGCATCGCCGACGTAACGGACCCGGTCGAAAGCGAGTGGCGACCACGCCCCCATCTTCATCGGCGAGCCATCCTTGGAATGGATCATCCAGCCGCAGATGAGGTTGCCGATGCCGTCGGCCTTGAGTTCCTTGCCGGTCAGCACGCCGATGACGCCGGGCATGCCTTGAGCCTTCTTGACGTCGATCTTCTTGATCTGCGCATGCGCGTGCGGGCTGCGCACGAAGGCTGCATGCTTCATGCCTGGAACCACCATGTCGTCGACGTAGCGGCCGGCGCCGGTGATGAACCGTTTGTCTTCCTTGCGCGCGACCCGAGCGCCAACACCTTCAATGCCCATCAGAAATTCCTCCCGGTGAATAGTGGATGGTGAATTGGTGAATGGTCGAAATGGAGGAGGAGCCCGCGGCCGCTCTACTCACTATTCACCATTCACTATTCACCCTAGGCAGCCTGTTTCGCCTTGCCCTTGGACGCCTTGGACATCGTCTTCGATGCAGCGAGGATCGCCTTGACGATGTTGTGGTAGCCGGTGCAGCGGCAGATGTTGCCTTCGAGCTCGGCGCGCACAGTCGCCTCGTCGAGGCCTTCGGGATGGCGATTGATCATATCGGTCGCCGTCATGATCATGCCCGGCGTGCAGAAGCCGCATTGCAGCCCATGATGTTCCTTGAAGGCGGCCTGCACCGGATGCAGGTCGGCGCCGTTGGCCAGGCCTTCGATCGTCACGACGGTCGAGCCGGAGGCCTGCACGGCAAGCATCGTACAGGATTTGACTGCCTTGCCGTCAACATGAACGACGCAGGCGCCGCATTGCGAGGTGTCGCAACCGACATGCGTTCCGGTAAGGCCGAGATTTTCCCGCAGGAAGTGAACCAGAAGCGTTCGGTCTTCGGCAGCACCGCTGACCCGTTTTCCGTTCACCATCAACGAAACGTCCGACATGGTCCCTCCCTGGGTATCAACCTTGGTCTTCACGCTGCCGACGCGGTGTTTGCGCGTCAACCCCATGCATTATTCGTACACCGCACAACGGACAAAAAACAGCACGTCGCAAACGCGGCACATTATACTTTCGGTCATGGCCACGCCCCACCCTGCAATCCCGGCCTGCCCATTGCCAAAACACAGATTGAAGGCAACAATGTTTGTCGACGCGGGCGCCAAAGCACACAAAAAACAGGGCGCGCACAAAAACGCGTCGGAGGAAACGCGGAGAACATCGCTGGCCAATTCACGGACGCGCTATGCATGCGGCCTGTCGGCGCTCACCACGGACGAGCCCGACATGGAGGCGTTCGCCAGGGCGATCGCGCTGGAGGCAGCCGTGATCGACGCCGGCTTTGCGCTGCTGTTCTTTTCCCAGAGCCTGGTCGAGGCCAGCGCGCTTTCCCAGGCGCTCATGACCCACGCACCGGCCCTCCATCACGCTGGCTGCTCGACCGCCGGCGAGATCACGCCGCAAGGCCTCGAGGATGGCCACGTGCTCGCCATGCTGCTTCCGTCCGCCGTGTTCACCGCCGTCAGCGTGATGGTCGACAATTTGTCGTCGTCGGGCATGGACATCATCACCAGTGAGGTCGAGGCCTTGCGGCGGTCGCTGCGCGCGCGCCTGGGTTGCGATCGCACCCAGGGAACGTTCGCGCTCTGCTTCATCGACGGACTTTCCTATGCCGAGGAAGCGGTGAGTTCGGCCATCCATTGGGGCCTAGACGACATACCGCTGCTTGGCGGCTCGGCCGGTGACGATCTGAAATTCGAGACGACGCGCCTGATCTCGAACGGCAAGGTCACCTCCGACAGCGCCATCATCGTACTGGTAGCAACCGAAATTCCTTTCCATGTCTTCAAGACCGACAATTTCGTTCCAACAGACGAAAAGCTGGTGGTGACGTCGTCAGATCCCGATCACCGCATCGTGCGCGAGTTCAATGCCACCAATGCCGCGGAGGAATATGCCGCTTCCGTCGGCATCGTCGCGCAGATGCTGACGCCGCTGAGCTTTGCTTCGCATCCGGTGGTGGTGAAGGTCGGCGGTGAATATTACTGCCGTTCGATCCAGAAGATGCATCCCGACGGCTCGCTGTCATTCTTCTGCGCCATCGACGATGGCGTCGTGCTGTCGATCGCCCAGCCCAAGGACATGATCGAAGCGACGCGGGCGGCACTGCGCGATGTCGAGGAGAGGCTTGGCGGCATCGACATGATCCTCGGCTTCGACTGCGTGCTGCGCCGGCTGGATGCGCGCAACCGGCAAGTGTTTCGCGACATCTCGGAACTCTACCGGGTCAACAATGTCATCGGCTTCGGCACCTATGGCGAACAGTACCGGTCGATGCATCTCAACCAGACTTTTACCGGCATCGCCTTCGGCGAGCGCCAGGCGGCGGAATAAGGCGGCGGAATACGATGCCGCTGAGGGACATAAACGATCTTGAAAAGCTGAAGAAGATCAACGCGGCACTGGTCAGCCGCGTCGAACGGTCGATGGACCAGCAAGGCAACGCCTTCTCGCTGTTCCAGACAGCGATTTCGCTGGAAAACCGGGTGCGCACGCGAACCGAGGAACTGCACTCGACCTTGCGCCGGCTGGAGCAATCGAACATCGACCTCAGCGCCGCCAAGGAAAACGCCGAACTGGCAAACCTGTCCAAGACAAGGTTTCTCGCCGCCGCCAGCCACGACGTGCTGCAGCCGTTGAACGCGGCCCACCTCTCCGTTTCGGCGCTCGCCGAAGTGCAGACCAGTGACGAGGGCAAGAAGCTGGTGCGGCAGGTCGAGCGCTCGCTGGAGACGATGGAGGACCTGCTGCGCACGCTGCTCGACATCTCCAAGCTCGATGCCGGCGTGGTGCAGCCCGACATAAGCGACGTCAGCCTGGAGGCGCTGTTCTCGTCGCTGCGTTCGGATTTCCAGCCGGTGGCGGAACTGAAAGGACTGTCGCTGAAGTTCCGGCCGGTCAATGCCGTGGTCCGCTCCGACCGCACGCTGCTGCGCCGCATCCTGCAGAACATCCTTTCCAACGCGCTGGGCTATACCCGCTCGGGCGGCGTGCTGGTCGGCACCAGGCATCGCGGCGACACCATCCGCATCGACGTCGCCGACACCGGCTGCGGCATCCCCGACGACCAGCGCGAGGCGGTGTTCGAGGAATTCCATCGCGGCACCTCGTCCGCCAATGCCGAACTGGACGGTGGCGGTCTCGGCCTCGGACTTGCCATCGTGCGCCGCATGTCCAGCGCGCTCGGCCATCCCGTGACGTTTTCATCGAAGGTCGGGCGCGGCACCATCTTCCACATCGATGTTCCCGTCGGCTTCGGCGCCCCGGCCGCCGCGATCGCCAGCCTTGCCGACATGGAACGGCCCCGCGGCTATGGGCTGTTCGGCACCAAGGTGCTGCTGGTCGAGAACGATGTCGAAGTGCTGCAGGCCATGATCTTCCTGCTCGAGCGCTGGCAATGCCTGGTGCGGGCCGCGACCTCGACCGACGATGCCCTCGACATGCTCGGCGACACCGACTGGGTGCCCGACATCGTCATTGCCGACCAGCATCTCGACGGCGGCGATCTCGGCACAGCGACCATCGCCGAAGTTCGCGACTATCTCGGTCGCGCCGTTCCGGCGCTGATCGTCACCGCCGACAGTTCCGAAGCGGTCGCCAAGGCGGCGCGTGCGGGTGGCATCGAACTTATGCGCAAGCCACTGAAGCCGGCGCAGTTAAGGGCACTGCTGGCGCATTTGCTGGCTTAGGGCGGAACTACGGTGACAAGTGCGCATTTGCCTGGCAACCGAAACCCGATGGCGACTGTCGGCGTTTGTGGGCAATGAGCTTTAGAGTCGAACCGCTTGCTCGACAGAATTGGCCGGCGTTCGTGGATCTGTTTTCGGTGAGCGGACCGGTCGGTCGTTGCTGGTGCATGTACGGAAAGATTGGCCCGGCTTACCGCCAGCGGCTACCCGATGAAAATCGGCGTGCATTTCAGCAATCGGCGTTATCTGGCGATGTGCCCCAGGGCCTTTTGGCCTTCGACGGAGAAATGACCGTGGGATGGTGCCAAATCACGCCCGTCGAAGCAGTGCCTTACCTCAAGACAAGGTGGACCGGCGCCGAAGACCGTCGGGAAAAGACATGGTTCATCTCCTGCTTCTACGTCCGCAAGGGCCATCGTCGACGCGGGATAACTCGAGTACTGATCAAGGCGAGCATCGCTCACGCAAGACGACATGGCGCCGAGGCGATCGAGGCGATGCCACTCGATGGCAGCAAGTCGCCGAGCGCAACGGGTAGCGGGTACGTGTCGACCTTCGAGAGCGCAGGGTTCCAAGCCATAGCACACCGCGATGCGGCCCACCCGCTGATGAGACTTTCATTGTCATAAGCCACGACGCGCACGCCCGCCGTTGGCCTTCAAAACCCAGCCTGGTCCCGAAACAGCTCCGCATTGTCGAGCTTCGACACCTCGATCACCGCCTGCGTGCGGCTGTAGACATTGAGCTTGCGCAGGATTTCCGACACATGCGCCTTCACCGTGGTTTCGCCGACCTGCAGCTCATAGGCGATCTGCTTGTTGAGCAGGCCCTGGCGTAGCATCTGCAGCACCCGCAGCTGTTGCGGCGTCAGCGTCGACAGGCGCTGCACCATGTCGGCGCGGTCGACGCTTTCGGCGTCGGGCGTGCGGCCTTCATAGGTTTCCGGCACATAGATCGCGCCTTCCATCACCGAACGTATGGCGGCGGCCAGATCGCTCTTGCGCGCCGATTTCGGAATGAAACCGGCGGCGCCATAGGACAGCGCCTCGGAAATGATCTTCGGCTCCTCATGGCCCGAGACGACCACCACCGGCAGGCGCGGATACCGGGTTCGGAGCTGCAGCAGGCCATCGAAGCCGTGCACGTCGGGCATGCTGAGATCGAGAAGCGCAAGGTCGAACGACTTGGCGCCGGCCAGAAGGTCGAGCGCCTCGGTGATCGAGCGCGCTTCCACCGTGTCGACTTCGGGATAGGCCATCTGCACTGCGCTGTGCAGCGCCTCGCGAAACAGCGGATGGTCGTCGATGATGAGGAACCGGGCGCGATCGTGGATTGCGGTCATGGGGGTTCGTTTCAGTTCAAGGGCGATTAGGATAACCCCGCCACCATGGCCAGATTATTGCCAAATAGTATATCGCCATCTCCGGCGGAAAGTGCCGTCGGCATGGTCTCGACCAAATTGCCTTGCCCGGGCGCCCAAATCGGTCGAATGTTACCCGCCAAGCAGAGACCCGCATGACAGAATTCGTCCTTCCCTCGCCCGCAATCCCATCGGTGGCCGTTGCAGGCTCACTCGAGCGTTTCGCGGTGCGCCGCATCTTCTGCGTCGGCCGCAACTACGCCGCGCATGCCCGCGAGCTCGGCAATGACGAGCGCGATCCGCCTTTCTTCTTCACCAAGCCGGCCGACGCGGTGGTCGATTCCGGCGCTGATATCCCCTACCCGCCGCTGACGGCCAATCTGCACCACGAGATCGAGCTGGTTGCCGCGATCGGCAAAGCCGGCTTCCGCATTCCCCGTGACAAGGCGCTGGATCATATCTGGGGCTATGGCGTCGGTATCGACCTTACCCGGCGCGATCTCCAGGACGAGGCCAAGAAAACTGCCCGTCCGTGGGACTGGGCGAAGGCGTTCGACCGCTCCGCGCCTTGCGGTCCGCTGGTCCCCGCACAGATATCCGGCCACCCGCAAAAGGGCCGCATCTGGCTCGCCGTCAACGGCCAGGTCAGACAGGACGCCGATCTCGCCGAGCTGATCTGGCCGATATCGGATATCGTGTCGATTTGCAGCGAGGCGATGGAGCTGCAGCCCGGCGACCTGATCTTCACCGGCACGCCGGCCGGCGTCGGCGCGGTTCGTGCCGGCGACACGATGACTGGTGGCGTCGAGGGCGTCGGCACGATCGAAGTGACCATCGGCCAACCGAAGTGAGCGCATGAGCGACCTCGTCCTGCACAACTACTATCGCTCCTCCACCTCCTACCGGGTGCGGATCGCGCTGGAGATGAAAGGGCTGCACTACGACTACGTGCCGCATCATCTGCGCCATGGCGAGCATCTGGAACCGGCCTATCTCGCAGTCAATCCGCAAGGGCTGGTGCCGGCGCTTGTTCTCGGCGACGGCACGCTGCTGACGCAATCGCTGGCGATCATCGAATTCCTTGACGAGACCAGCCCGGAACCACCGCTGCTGCCAAGCGATCCGGCCGGTCGGGCACGCGTGAGAATGCTGGCGCAGATGATCGCCTGCGACATCCACCCGGTGAACAATCTGCGCGTGCTGACCTCGCTGCGCACCCTGTTCGGCGCCGGCGATCAGGACATCACCAACTGGTTCCGCCATTGGGTGAACGAAGGCTTTCAACCGCTTGAGAAGATCCTGGCTTCGTCGCCCGAGACCGGCACATTCTGCCATGGCGAGACGCCGGGGCTGGCTGACATCTGCCTGGCCGCGCAAGTCACCAGCAACGCCCGCTTCGGCGTCGACCTGAGCCCCTATCCGACGATCGCTCGCATCAACGCCGCGTGCATGGCGCTGCCGGCTTTCCAGAAGGCGGCGCCCCAGAACCAGATCGATGCTGAATAGGGCTTCATCGGCCGACGCGTAACGTCGGCGCCCGGTTCTGGCGGAATCGATTTCCGCTTGACCCAACTGGGAATCGGCTATCGTTTTCCTGCAACGCAGCAGGGTGGGAGTGTGATCTATGAGAGCCGTCGTCTTCGAGAAATTCGGCGAAGCGCCGACGATCCAGACTGTTCCCGATCCGAAGCCGGCTGCCGATGGCGTCGTCATCAAGGTCGAGGCGACAGGGCTTTGCCGCAGCGACTGGCATGGTTGGATGGGGCATGACGACGGCATTACGCTGCCGCATGTGCCGGGGCACGAACTGGCCGGCATCGTGGTCGCCTCCGGCAAGCAGGTCACCCGCTGGAAGGCCGGCGAACGCGTCACCGTGCCGTTCGCCGTCGGCTGCGGCCGCTGCTTCGAGTGCAATTCGGGCAATCACCAGGTCTGCGAGCACCAGACGCAACCTGGCTTCACCGGCTGGGGCTCATTCGCCGAATATGTCGCCATCGAACACGCCGATACCAATCTGGTGCGCTTGCCCGACGAGATGGAATTCGCCACCGCCGCCAGCCTCGGCTGCCGCTTCGTCACCTCGTTTCGCGCCATTGTCGACCAGGGCCGGGTCACGCCCGGCGAATGGGTGGCGGTGCATGGCTGCGGCGGCGTCGGCCTGTCGGCGATCATGATTGCCAGCGCCATGGGCGCAAATGTGATCGCCATCGACCTCACCGACGAGAAGCTGGATTTCGCCAAAAAGATCGGCGCCGTCGCCACCATCAATGCGTCCACGACGCCGAATGTGGTCAAGGCGGTCAAGCAGATCACCAATGGCGGCGCGCACATGTCGATGGACGCGCTCGGCCACCCCACCACCTCGTTCAATTCGATCGCCAATCTGCGTCGGCGCGGCCGCCATGTGCAGGTCGGCCTGATGCTGGGCGAGCATGCCCGGCCGCAGGTGCCGATGGACAAGGTGATCGCCTTCGAACTCGAAATCCTCGGCAGCCACGGCATGCAGGCCTACCGCTACCAAGCGATGATGGACATGATCCGCAACGGCAAGCTCAGGCCCGAACTGCTCGTCGGCAAGAAGATCAGCCTCGACGAAGCACCCGCGGCCCTGATGGCGATGGGCGGCTTCGAGGGCATCGGCATCGGCGTGGTGACGAAGTTTTAGCAGCGGGAGCTACTTCCCCGACCTACCTTGCAAACTTCTTCGCGCCGAACACGCACAGCACCACGCCGAGCGTGACGACGACCATCAGCGGGCTGACCTGCTCGTGCAGCAGCGTCGCCGCCAGGGCGAGGCCGAAGAAGGGCTGCAGCAACTGCAACTGCCCGACGGCGGCGATGCCGCCTTGCGCCAGCCCACGATACCAGAAAACGAAGCCGATCAGCATGCTGAACAACGAGACGTAGCCCAGTCCGATCCAGGCGTTGGATCCTACGCCGGCAAAGGACGGCGGCTGCGTCGCGAAAGTCAGCACCAGCATGATCGGCAGCGACAGCACCAGTGCCCAGCAGATCACTTGCCAGCCGCCAAGCTTGCGCGACAGTGCGGCACCCTCGGCATAGCCCAGACCGCAGGCGACGATGGCGGCGAGCATCAGACCATCGCCCACCGGCGAAGCCGTCACGCCTTGCGTCAGGGCAAAGCATGCGACCAGCGCGCTTCCCACGCATGAAAACAGCCAGAATGCCGGGCGCGGACGGTCGCCGCCGCGCAGCACGCCGAAGATCGCGGTCGCCAACGGCAGCAGGCCGACGAAGATGATGGAATGGGCCGTGGTGACGTGCTTCAGCGCCAGGGCGGTCAGCAGGGGAAAACCAATGACGACGCCAAGCGCGACGATCACCAGCGACAGCAGATCGCCGCGCTCCGGGCGTTTCTGCCGGAACAGGAGCAGCAGCGCCAGGCCAAGCAGTCCGGCAATCGCCGCCCGGGCCGACGTCAGGAATGTCGGATCGAAAGCCTTCACCGCCACGCGCGTCGCCGGCAGCGAGCCGCTGAAGATCAACACGCCGATGAATCCGTTCACCCAGCCACTCGCGATCTTGCCCATCATAAGCTCCGTTTGTCGGCTCTGTATCGAGCGGGGCCCGTGGCATCGCCAGAGACAATGCGGTACAGTTGTACAAAACTGTCATGGGCAATTGAGCAGTACGGATGGACAAACAAACCATAGGCGAGAGCAGCGGAACGCTGGTCGAAGGCGTCATGACGACGATCCGTCAGCGGATCGCGGCGCGCAGCCTGACGCCGGGAGCGCGATTGCCGTCGATCCGCGCCTTCGCCAAATCCATGCAGGTGTCCAAATCCACCGTGGTCGAAGCCTATGAGCGGCTCGCCGCCGAAGGCGCGATCCGCTCGCGGCCGGGCTCGGGCTTCTATGCTGCCGGCTCGCTGGCGCCGCTGTCGCTGGCCGAGATCGGTCCCCGCCTCGACCGCGCTGTCGATCCGCTCTGGATCTCACGCCAGTCGCTGGAAGCCGGCGACGACATGCTGAAGCCCGGCTGCGGCTGGCTGCCGGCCTCTTGGATGCCGCAGGCCGGATTGCGCCGGGCACTGCGCACGGTGGCGCGCGCGGCCGATATTTCGCTGGCCGACTACGGCACGCCACTCGGTCTGCCGCCGCTGCGGCAATTGCTGGCGCGGCGCATGGCCGGACACGGCATCGAAGCCTCGCCTGAGCAGATCATGCTGACGGAATCGGGCACCCAGGCCATCGACCTCCTGTGCCGGTTCCTGATCGAACCCGGCGATACGGTGCTGGTCGACGACCCCTGCTATTTCAATTTCCACGCTCTGCTGCGCGCCCACCGGGCCAAGGTTGTCAGCGTCCCCTACACGCCGTCGGGGCCGGACATCGACCTGTTCGCGCAGGCTTTGGCCGAGCATCGGCCGCGCCTCTACATCACCAACTCCGCCATCCACAACCCGACCGGCGCGGTGTTGTCGCCGGTCACGGCGCACCGGCTGCTCAAGCTCGCCGACCAATCGGATCTGACCATCGTCGAGGACGACATCTTTGCCGACTTCGAACATGCGCCTGCTCCGAGGCTGGCAGCGTTCGATGGCCTGAGCCGTGTCGTCCATATCGGCAGCTTTTCCAAGACGCTGTCGGCGTCCGTTCGCTGCGGCTTCATCGCGGCGCCGCGCGACTGGATCGAGGGCCTGACCGACCTCAAGATCGCCACGACCTTCGGCGGCGGGCGGCTTGCGGCCGAACTGGTGCTGACCTTGCTGAAGGACGGCAGCTACCGCAAGCACATGGATTTGCTGCGCGCGAGGCTTGCGCGCGCCATGGGCGAGACGAACGCCCGCCTGAAGGCGATCGGCGTCACGCCCTGGATCGACCAGCCGGCCGGCCTGTTCCTGTGGTGCAGGTTGCCGGATGGGGTGGATGCGGCCGAAGTGGCCCGCCGCGCCTTGGCCGACAACATCGTGCTGGCGCCCGGCAACGCATTCAGTCTGTCCGGAACGGCCAGCCGTTTCCTGCGCTTCAACGTTGCCCAATGCGCGGACGAGCGGATTTTCAAAGTGCTCGAGGCGGCAATGGTGCATTGATTGCCGGTCACCGCGCCGCGCAAACCTCTCGCACGCAGTCGCGTAGCCAGCGTTGCGCCGGATCGGCATCGAGGCGCGGATGCCACAACATTGAGATAGTGACCCCCGCTGTGGCGACCGGCAGGGGAAAACTATGCATGCCGGCGCGTGCGCCCTCCGTATGCCGCTCCGGAACGCTGGCAATCAGGTCTGATGTTCGGGCCATGGCAAGTGCTGCCGAGAAACCGGAAACCATGCACACGACCGTCCTCTGCAGCCCGAGCAGGTTCAAAGCCTCGTCGATCGGCCCTTTCTCGCGGCCACGCCGTGAAACGCTGATGTGCCGGCCCGCCGCATAGCGCTCGGGCGTCACCGCGCCCTCACTCAAGGGATGCCCTGTTCGCACGGAGCCGATGAAGCGGTCGCGAAGCAATGCCTGAATGCGCACCTCCGGTCCGGTTTCACCAGCGACGCCTATGTCCAGATCGATCGCCGCGTCGCGCAGCGACATGACGTCCTTGTCGGATTTCGGTGCAAAGCGCAGCCGGACGCCGGGCGCATCGGCCTGGATACGGGCGACGAGACGAGGTGCGAATTCTTCGACGAAACTCTCATTCGTGCGCAGAGTGAAGATCCTGTCCAGCCTCCCGAGATCAAGCAACCTTGCAGGACGCAGCAGTGCCTCCGCATCCTGGACGACACGGCCAACCTGCTGTCGCAGTTCTTCCGCGCGCGGCGTCGCCATCAGGCCGCGACCAGCGCGAACCAGCAGCGGGTCGCCCGTTGCCTCACGCAACCGCGCCAGGGTGCGGCTCATCGCCGAGGGGCTGAGCCGCAGGCGGCTGGCGGCGCGCGCCACACTGCCTTCGGTCAGCAGGACGTCGAGAGCAAACAGCAAATTGAGATCGGGCGATGCCATCGGCGGATCATAGCACATGGTATGGCGTTTGACGCACGAATAAGATGCAAATGCTGCGCCTTCCGCCATATCGATCGAAGAGACTAAATCTCCGCTGGCTCTGGTTCTGGAGCTGATGGAAAGGAGATCGCCGTGGCAATCGCTGAGCAAAAACGGGACGGGCGCGCATCGGCGCTGCCACAGATGCAATCCGCCCGCTGGGCGCTGGCAAGCCTGTCGCTCGCCACGCTGCTGTCGTCGCTGGGAACCAGCATTGCCAGCGTCGGGCTGCCATCGCTGATGCAGAATTTCGGCGCATCGTTCCAGTCCGTGCAATGGGTTGTTCTGGCCTATCTCCTCGCCATCACCACGTTTATCGTCAGCGCCGGACGGCTGGCCGACATGTTCGGGCGCCGGTCGTTGCTGCTTGGCGGCATCGCGCTGTTCACATCGGCATCGGGGCTCTGTGGCCTGGCGCCGACACTCGGGCTGCTGATCGCCGCGCGCGCCGTGCAAGGGCTTGGCGCGGCGTTGATGATGGCGCTGACGCTGGCTTTTGTCGCGGAAACGGTGAGCAAGGAACGGACCGGCAGTGCCATGGGCCTGCTCGGTGCCATGTCCGCGATCGGGACGACGCTTGGCCCTTCGCTCGGCGGCCTCTTGATCGCCGGCTTCAGCTGGAGGGCGGTCTTCCTCGTCAATGTCCCGCTAGGTGTGCTCACCTTCGCTCTCGCCTGGCGTGCCTTGCCGGCGCGCAATAAAACCGCGCAGGTCGACCGAGGCACGTTCGATGTGATGGGCACGGTCCTGCTGGCCTTGACATTGGCCGCCTATGCGCTGGCCTTAACGCTTGGCAGAGGCAATTTCGGGGCGCTCAACATCAGCCTGCTGGTCATTGCCGGCATTGGCGTTGTTCTGTTCGCCAGGGTGCAGACGAAAGTGAAAAAACCCTTGATCCAGCTTGCCAGCTTCCGAAACTTCCAGCTGAGCGCCAGTCTCGCTATGAGCCTAGTCGTCGCCACGGTGATGATGGCGACCTTGGCGGTGGCCCCGTTCTACCTGTCGCGCGGGCTCGGGCTGGATGCCGCAATGGTCGGCCTCGTGCTGTCGACCGGCCCGCTCGTCTCGACCCTGTCGGCGCTGGTGGCCGGACGCCTGACCGACCGCTTCGGCGCTCACAGGATGATGGTCGCCGGCCTGCTGAGCCTTGCCACGGGCACCTTCCTGCTGTCACTCGCCATGACCAAACTCGGCATTGTCGGCTATGTCGTTCCGATCACCGTCACCTGCGTCGGCTACGCGCTGTTCCAGACATCCAACAATGCAGCCGTCATGACCGGTGTCGGTGCCGGCGAGCGCGGCGTCGTCTCCGGCCTGCTCAATCTTTCACGCAATCTTGGGCTCATCACCGGCGCATCGTTGATGGGCGCCATATTCGCCGTCGCGTCGGCTAGAGGACACGAAGGTATTGGTCCTCTGAGTTCCGATGCCGCCGCACGGGGAATGCAGGTCACCTTTCAGACGGCAACGGTGCTGGCGCTGGTCGCGCTGGTCCTCGCATTGCTCTCGGTCCGCGCCGAGTTCAGGCGGCAGAGACTGGTGGAAGTGTCGCAAAACCTCTGATCTGCGCGAACCGGCGCTCAGGCCCCTGCCCGCTTGCGGCGCTCATAGAGCATGACCAGCGTTTCAGCCGTCAGAGCGGGCTTTTCCTCGCCTTCGATCTCGACCGTATTGGCCGCCTTCATCAGATACTGGCCGGGGCCTTTGTCCTCCATGGACAGCAGCGTGATGCGCAGCCTGATGCGTGCGCCGACCTTGACCGGCGCCAGGAAACGCACCCTGTCGAAGCCATAGTTGAAGGCGGCCTGGGTATTCTCCGGAACGATGCCCATGCCGAGCGCCAGCGCGCCGATGATCGACAATGTCAGGTAGCCATGCGCGATCGTCGTGCGGAACGGGCTTTGCCGCCGCGCCCGCTCGGGATCGACATGGATCCATTGATGGTCGCCGGTGCATTCGGCGAACTGGTCGATCCGGTTCTGGTCGACCGTCGTCCATTCCGACACGCCAAGCTCCTGCCCGGCCATCGTCCTCAACTGCTCGTAGGTCGGCGGCGTTTTAGGCCGTATTTCGGTCATTCCTGGTTTCCCGATCGCTTGCCAAGCCTCCGGACCACGAACTGACGGCCTCTGTCAATTCGCCCTGCGCGAATCCATTCCGCCCAACCAGGCCACAATCGCGCCATGGCTCCCAGCGCACGGGGCTGGTCAAATCGGGATTTCCCGGCCTTCAGAGCGGCCGGCAGCAATGAGCCGGCCTGGGCCACAGCTGCTAATTCTTCTCGTAGCCGGCGCGAATTTCCTCCATCGCCTCCTTGATGCGCGTGCGCAGAATATCGACCGATTCGGTACCGGATTTCTTTACCAGTTCAGCGACTTCGCCGGCATTCTTCAACGCCGCCTCGAAGGACTTTCTGGCAAATTCCGTTTGTTTGGCCATCAATTCCTGCGGATTGCCAGGCGCCCTGTAGCTCTGCGCCATATCGGTGACTTCGCGCAGGGTGTCCTGCAACATCTCGCGCTGCCTGGACAACAGCGAGGACGCGCCGGCGGCACCGGCTCGTGCCGATTTCTCCAGCGCTTCGAGGTTCTTGCGATGATGGGCCAGGATCGCCTCGACATCGACATTGGGCAGCTTCAGGTCGCGGCCGAATCTGCCGAACATGTCCATGAAGGAATCGGATTCCGGTTGTTTTGCCATGCTCGTTTTCTCCCCTTTGCCGCGGATGCGGGCGCCCTCAGCGGGAGAATAGCACTCGCATGCCGTGTGTCCATTTCGAACGCGATTGAAATCAACGCCAGCTGGGCGTGCATCAATGCACGAGGAACAGCCGCTCTGCCAGATATAGCACGACACCCGCAAGCCCGCCGATGATCATGCCGTTGAAGCGGATATATTGCAGGTCCCTGCCGATGTTCATCTCGATCAATCGCGTCAGCTGCGCAAGATCCCACCGCTTGACCTGGTCGGCGATAAATGTCGACACGCCGCTTTTCTGGCTCTCCACGAACGACGCGAGCGCCACCACGAACCCCCTGTTCATGTCGGCCCTGATCTGCGCATCGCTTGCAAGGTGCCGCCCGACCTCGACGAACATGTTGGCAAGATGCGCGCGGATAACCGAATTCGGCGCCTTGGCGTCCTCCTCGATGAACTGGCCGAGGCTTGCCCACATGTCACCGGCCAATGCCTTGACCTCCGGCCGGGCCAGGAAATCGCGCTTCAGCTTCTCTGCGCGTTTGGCATATTGTTTCGATGTCCTCAGCCTTTCGACGAAGCCTAGAGCGAAAAGGTCGAATTCGGCGCGCATCGGGTGATCCGGATCGGCCCTCACCTCGTCGAGCAGCGAACCGGCCGAGGCTACGATCTTCTTCAGCAGATAGGCGTCGGCGCGAAAAAGGTTGAACAGCGACGGCAATTCCTCGCGGATTTTCTCGCGCATCGTCGCCAGCGCCTGTTCGTCGTTGAGAAACCGGCCGATCACCTTGGTGAATTCATCGAACAGTTTCTGGTGGCGGCGATCGTCGGTGACCGCCGACAACAGCTCGGCCGCCAGCGGCGCCAGTGGCACCTTCTCGATCTGCTCGAGCATGCGGCTGGTGACGAAGCCGCGCAGGCCGGATTGCTCCATCGCCACAAGCGTTTGCGGCACCAGCCGCACGACGAAGCGCGACAGGCCGGCAGCGCGATCGGCATCGGCCAGCCAATCGGCGACGAGCGCCGAAAAATCGACCTCGGCAAGCTTTTCGCGCACCGGTTCGGGCGCCAGGAAGTTGACCTCGATGAAGCGGCCGAGATTGTCGGCGATTCGGCTCTGGTTCTCGGGGATGATGGCGGTGTGCGGGATCGGCAGCCCCAACGGCCGCCTGAACAGCGCCACCACCGCGTACCAGTCGGCTAGGCCGCCGATGGTCGCGGCCTCGGCAAAGGCGGCGACGAACCCGAGCCACGGATAGCTATGCTCGAAAGACTTGGCCATGGCGAAGACGAGAACGCACAGCGCCAGTGCGGCTGTTGCCGCGAATTTCGTGCGCCGCAGCGCCGAAAGCTTGGCGTCCGCGTCGCTACCGATTCGCAAAGGGGTCATGGCCTGGGCCGATTGTGCCATGGTCGAGCTACTCCTCGTCGGTTGCGAGCTAATCTAGTATCTCGCTTGTCCGAATGCCCGCCCTATCCTGCGCAGTCACGGTTTTCCCCGGCCTTGCACATAAGTTGACGCGAATATTCACCTATTATGCCGCGCTAGTCTGGAATTATTCCAAGGTATGGGCCATATTCGATTCAACCTATTGCTTTGCGAGGACAAAATGCGGTTAACGCGCCAGACCAATTATGCCATGCGCATCCTGATGTATTGCGCGGCAAACGATGACCGGCTGAGCCGCATCCCCGAGATTGCCGCCGCTTATTCGGTGTCGGAACTGTTCCTGTTCAAGATCCTGCAGCCGCTGGTCGAACACGGCCTTGTCCAGACCGTGCGGGGCAGGAATGGCGGCGTCAAGCTTGGCCGTGGCGCCGGAGCGATTAGCCTGTTCGATGTGGTGCGCGTGACGGAAGAAAGCTTCGCCATGGCCGAATGCTTCGAGAACGATGCCGCCGAATGCCCGCTGGTCGATAGCTGTGCGCTGAATTCGGCGCTGCGCGAGGCGCTGAACGCGTTCTTCGCGGTGCTGGAGCGCTACACGATCGCCGATCTGGTGGCGGCGCGCCCGAATGTGCGCAACCTGCTCGGCATCGACATGCTGTTGGAGCGCCGCGCCCCGGCTGCCTGAACGTGTCTCTGGCTAGACCTACTGCAATAAATTAGGCCGCTGACTGGGGCAGCACGAACGGCATGTTTCCGGCCGGCAGCACGCCGACCCTCAGCCGGCAGTCGAACACTTTTTCGATCAGGTCATCGCTCAGCACGTCCTGCGGCGACCCTGTGGCGGCCAACCGGCCATAATGCATGACGGAGATCCGGTCGGCATACATGGCCGTCAGATTGAGGTCGTGCAGGATGGCAACCACGCCGCCGCCTCTTCTGGCAAAGTCGCGCGCAATGTTCATGATGATCAGCTGGTGCTTGATGTCGAGGCTGGAAACCGGTTCATCAAGGAAGAGATAGCGCGGCTTGCCGTCGAGCACTGGCGCCCAGACCTGGCACAGCACGCGCGCAAGCTGGACACGCTGCTGCTCGCCGCCCGAAAGTTCCTGGTAGAAACGTCCGGCAAAACCGTCGAGATCGACGCGCGCCAGCGCACGTTCCGGCAGCCGCGCATCCTCGCCCGGCAGGACGCCCGAGCGGCCGCCGACAAGGCCAAGCTTGACCACTTCTCGCACCGTGAACGGGAACGACAGCGTCGTCGCCTGCGGCAGCACCGCGCGCTGGACGGCGGTCTCAACCGGCTTCATCGCGCAGAGATCGCGGCCGTTGAGGGCGATGCGCCCGGTATAGGCGAGGTCGCCGGAGAGCGCCTTGAGGAAGGTCGTCTTGCCCGAACCATTGGGGCCCACGATGGCGGCGATCTCGCCGGGCCGCGCGTGGAAATCGACACCGCTGACGATACGCTTGCCGGCGATGTCAACCGAAACGTCCCTTGCCTCGATCATCCCAACTCTCGCAAATAAACGACTCTCACAGGTCGACTACGCCGCGCTTGCGCAGCAGGATCCAAAGGAAGAACGGCGCCCCGGCAAACGCGGTGACGATGCCGATCGGCAGTTCGGCCGGTGCCACGGCGGTGCGAGCGACCGCATCGGCCAGCAGTAGCAATGAGGCGCCGAGCAGCGCCGACGCCGGCAGCAGATAGCGATTGTCCGGGCCGATAGCCAAGCGCAGCAGATGCGGCACCACGATGCCGACGAAGCCGATGCCGCCGCTGACCGCGACGGACGCGCCGACCGCCGCCGAGACCCCGATGATGGCCGTGTATTTCAGCCGCTGCACCGGAATGCCGAGATGGCCGGCGGTCGCCTCACCCAGCGCCAGGGCGTTGAGGCCGCGTGCCAGGAATGGCATCGCCGCCAGCGCCAGCACGATGATCGGCCCGACGGAAGCAATCTTCGCCCAGGTCGCGCCGCCGAGCGATCCGAGTTGCCAGAAGGTCAGGTCTCGCAACTGGCGATCGTCGGCCATGAAGATGAGGATGCCGGTCAGCGCCATGGCGAGTGCTGCCAGCGCGATGCCGGCGAGCAGCATTGTGGCGACCGAGGTTTGCCCCCGTCGCGTCGCGACCTGATAGAGCACCAGCGTCGTGGCGAGCCCGCCACAGAAGGCCGCCAACGGCAGTGCAAGCGTGCCGAGCAAGGCCGTCACCGGAGCCAATATCGTAGCGCCGAGCACGATGACGGCAACCGCGCCCAGGCTGGAGCCGGCCGAAACGCCGATCAGGCCGGGGTCGGCCAGCGGATTGCGGAACAGCCCCTGCATGACCGCGCCGGAGACCGCGAGCGCCGCTCCAACCAGCATGCCGAGGATAATACGCGGCAGGCGGATGTCGTAGACGATCAGGCTGTCGCGGGCGCTCAGCGCGGCGTCGCCGGGCACGGCGCCGAACAGCCAGTCGCCGATGACGTTGACGGCCGATGCGTCCGACGCCCCCGATGTCAGCGACAGAAAACCGACAGCCACGAGCCCCAGGCACAGCAGAAGAATGACGATGCGGGCGCGGCCCGACCGGTCGCCTTCAGATGCGCTCGCCATCATCTCCACCGGACCGGCGATCGATTGATCGACCATGATCTGCCGCCTCAGTCCGTGACCTGCCCGCCATAAAGCGAGACAGCGAGGTCGTGGATGGCGTCGGCCGTGCGCGGCCCAAAGCCGAGTAGGTAGCCGCCATCGATGCGGATCAGCTTGCGCGCGGTTCCGGCAGGCGTCGAGGCGATCGACGGGTTGCCGAACAGTTCGTCGTCCGACACCGGAGGCCCGGCATTGCTCATCATCAGGATCACGTCCGGCCTGGCGGTGATAACAGCCTCGTCGGACATTTGCTTGTAGCCGGAAAAGCCCTCGACCGCGTTGACGCCGCCAGCCAACCTGACCATTCCGTCGGCGGCGGTCTCGCTGCCGGCCGCCAGGATCTTGCCGCCCTGTATCGACAGAACGAACAGGATGCGCTTGCGCTGCATGATCGAGGCCGTCTGCTTTTCGGCGGCCGTGAGCCTGGCATCAAGCTCCTTGGCCAGCGCCTCGGCCTTGGCGTCAACGCCGAGTGCCTTGCCGACGGTGCGGACCTTCTCCAGGATACCCTCGTGGCTATAGTGCTCGGGCACTTCGATGAACGGGATGCTCGTCTTCCTCAAGACATCGACGGCTTCCTTGGGACCGCTGCCGTGCAGCGCCAGGATGCCGGTGGGATTGACCGACAGGACGCCTTCCGGCGACAGCGCGCGCATGTAGCCGACATCAGGCAGCTCAAGCGCCGCTTTCGGATACCGGCTGGTGGAATCGCGCGCCACCAGATGCTTCTCCTCGCCGAGCGCAAAGACAATCTCGGTGATCGAGCCGCCAATGGCCGCAATCCTCGAGGGATCGGCAAATACGGCCGTGCCTTCCGTGGCGTTGACAGGTTGCAGTGCGACGAAAGCAAGGGCCAGACCGATCGCCGGTCCGGCGATGATCTTGGAAATGCAACCCATTGTCGTTCTCCTCAGGCTGCCGTCGGGCTTGGGATGCGGGGCAGGTTCTCCGCCAGGAACCGCCAATCGTCACGCTCGCTCTCGCCCTCATGACGCTTGCCGAAGAACTGGATGATCATCTTGCCCTCGGCGTCATAGACCTCGAGCGATGTGACATGACCGTCCTTGGTCGGCTTGCGCACGGCCCAGACCTCGTGGATGTGGTCGGTTCGCAGGTGCAGATGGAAGGTTTCGTCCAGCACGTTGATCCATGGTCCCATCGGCTTGATGGATTTGACTGGACCGGAATGGATCTGGATGCAGCCGCGGTTTCCGACAAAGCACATGATCGGTATCTCGCCCTCCGCGGCATGATGGAACATGGCACGGACGGCGTCATTGTCGAGCAGCCAGGCATAGTCCTGGCCGACCATGCGCACCGCCTGCCGGCGGCTGAGCTTCAGCGTCTTCAGCATGCCGAAGAACTGGTGCACGTCGGTCAGCCGGCTCCAGCGGTCGCGCAGATCATCGAGATTGGCGGTCGCTTCGTCGCCATGGCTCTCGTCGTCGGGGAGAGGCCCGGAAATGTCGACCGTCGGCTCCTGGTTGGACGATTCGAGCGCGGCGACCAATTTTTGATACGCATAGAGGCTGGAGACCGGCCGCAGATGCACCTTGTGCACGGCCTCGCCGGCCGCGTCGAAGAACTGCAGGCTGCGGCGGATCTCGTCGCCATCGCGCTTCTCCACGGCAAAGCCATGCACCCACGCTTTCGGGAAGATGCGCAGATCGATGTTTTCGCCAAGCACCATGGCGTTGTGGTTGCCGGTGACGACCTTGTCATAGACGCCGATCTTTTCGTGCACCGCACTTTCATTGCGGGTCAGCGCCATGACTTCGCCGACGGCTTCGAGGCCAGTCAGCAAATCGTTGACGTGCGGCTGGATGCGAACGACGCCGTCGCCGCAATGCGCGGCTGCCAGCTCGGCCTCCGAAATGCCGAGTCGGGCAGCCAGATCACGCTCGCGCGCCTTCGGATTGTCTGTCCGTGCCCGCCGGATTTCATGCGGGGCGGGTTTTACGCGCTGGTCCATGTCTCGGTCCCTATTGCCTTGCCTTACTTGTTGAGAATGAGCTTGCCCTGCCGGGTAATCTTCAGCCGGTAGAGCGCGCCATGATGCTCGATGCCGATCTCGTGCTCGCCCTGGAACAGGGTGTTGCTGGACAGGGTTCGCACCGCCAGCGGAACCCGGTCGAAACGTGCGGAGGCATCATCGGAACGGCGGACGCGGTAGCGAAAATCGTTGGGATTGTGGGTGTTCATCTGGATCGATCCCTTTCCTGTGCCGGGCGTCTGGCTAGGCGTTGCGTAATCCGATTCATATCTTGACTCGAATAATCATGTTTACTAGTCAGTGCAATACCGGATTAAATGAGTCAAGATTTAAGACGCCGGATACGATCAAAAATGCCAGCCAGCCCCGGGCCAGCCAGCATGAAACCTGGACTTTGGAGTTGGGGCATGGGGTTGGTGACTTGGGAATGGCGCGGGCGATTGGCGGCGAACGGAGCTGCGGCTTTGCTGGCAAGCGTGGCGGCGATCGCCTTGTCGGCGCAACTGGCCAACGCCCAGCAGGCGGCGGACCAAAAGACAGATCAGACGAAGAAGGCTGACGAGGAACAGGCGGCACCGGCGGGAGCAACGCTGCTCGACCAGATCCTCGTCATCAGCCGCACCGGCGAGACGGCAATCGAATCGCTGGCGTCGGCCAGCCATATCGATCAGGAACAGCTCGACCGCCGCATGGCAACGACGCCCAACGAGATGCTGCTCGGCGTGCCCGGTGTCGCGGCGCAGGCCGACGCCAGGCGCGTCAGCACCAGCATCAACATCCGCGGCTTGCAGGATTTCGGCCGCGTCGCCGTTATCGTCGACGGCGCACGGCAGAATTTCCAGCGCTCCGACCACGGCACGCAGTCGACCTTCTATATCGACCCGGAACTCGTCAAATCCGTCGACGTGATCCGTGGTCCTGTCGCCAACACCTACGGCTCGGGCGCCATCGGCGGCGTCGTCTTCTTCGATACCAAGGACGCCACGGACTTTCTCAAGCCGGACGAGACGTGGGCCGGTTCCGTCACGGGACGCTATGAGAGCAACGGCAAGGGCTGGACCACCAGCGCATCCGGCGCCTACCGCCTCAACGAGAACTGGGATGCGCTCGGCAACATCGTCTACCGCGACTACGACGACTACAAGGATGGCGGCGGTGACACCGTCAAGGGCACCGGCTTCGACGTGCTAAGCGGCCTGCTCAAGACCACCATCCGGCCGACCGACAACAGCGAACTGAAGCTCAGCTGGGTCGGTTCAAGCGACGGCTGGACCGAGATCAGCGGCGGCATGCCGGTCAATGACGTCGACCTGAAGTCGAATACCTTCACGGCCCGCTACAACATTACGGATGAGGACAAAAGCTGGCTCGATCTCCACATCAACACCTCCTACAACAAGACCAACCTCGATCTGACCAGCCTTGTCCCGCAAAACCGCTTTGATCCGGTGACCGGCCTTCCCGTAGTCTTGCCGGCAGGATCGCAGTCGACATTCGATGTCGGCACGACAGGCATCGACATCTGGAACACGTCCCGGTTCGAAACGGGCGGCATCGCGCATGAACTGACCTATGGCGGCGACTGGGCTGGCGACAACGTCAAGACGGGCGGTGCAGCTGGCGGCGACAGCTTCTACACGCCGTCGGGCAAGCGCAACGTCTCCGGCGCCTATGTCCAGGACAAGCTCACCTGGGATTGGCTCGAAGTCATCGCCGGTCTTCGCTACGACAGCTACAGGCTCAGGGATGACACCCACGATATATCTGGCGACAGGGTATCGCCCCGGATCACCGTCGGTGTCTCACCATTCGAAACGCCAAGCCTAGCAGGCCTTCAGTTTTACGGCACTTACGCCGAGGGCTATCGCTCGCCGTCGATCACCGAGACGCTGATCAGCGGCAATCACCCGGCAGGCGTGAGCTTCCCGTTCCTGCCCAATCCAAATTTGCGGCCTGAAACTGGCAAGACGACCGAGTTCGGCATCAACTACAAGCAGAACGACATTATCGAGGCTGGCGACGCGTTCCGTCTCAAGGCCGCCTACTTCAACAACGATGTCGACGATTATATCGATGGCGTGACGCTGTCGCCGTTCGATCCGACCAGCGGCTGCCCGTTTGGTCCCGGCATCCCGATCTGCTTCCAGTATCAGAACTTCGCCAAAGCCAAGATCAATGGCTTCGAGATGGAAGGCGTTTACGACGCTGCATGGGGCTATGCCGGACTTTCGGCCTCCATCATCAACGGTCACACGATCTCGTATGAAGGCGACCGGGCAGATCTCGCCACCATCCCCTCCTCCCAGGTCACCGCGCAACTCGGCTTGCGCTTCCTCGAGGACAAGCTGACTGTCGGTGGCGAAGTGCAGTACAATGGCAAGCCGAAGGGCAATGCGGTGGCCAGGAACTATACGCTGGTCAATGCCTTCGCCAGCTATCAGGCGACGAACAATCTGAAGGTCGATTTCCGCGCCGACAATCTGTTCGATGTCAAATACGCCAACCCGCTCAACGGAAGCACGACCGTCGCGGTCTATGAGCCGGGCATCACGCTGAAGGTGGCGGCAACGATGCGATTTGGAGGCTGATGACGATGACGAGCTTGACGACATCCCTTCGTCTGCTGACCTCGATGCTGGCGATGTCGCTTGCGATGGTTCCGGCGTGGGCACAAGAGTCCGCGCCGGTCCCTGCGCTCACGCTCGAGCTCAACGCTGCACAACCTTCCGACAAGGGGTGTCGCCTGACGTTCGTGGTCAACAACAATCTCGGCGCCGACCTGTCCAAGGCGGCGTTCGAGATCGCCTTGTTCAACGAGGCCGGCGTCGTCGATCGGCTTACCGTGCTCGACTTCAAGGAATTGCCGGCAGGCAAGACCAAGGTGACACGTTTCGATCTGGCCGGCACCGAGTGTTCGAGAATCAGCCGCGTGCTGATCAACAGCGCGACCGAATGCACCGGTGCCGGCGTCGAACCGAACGCCTGCATACGAAAGCTGAAGACGGGCACCAAGACCGGGATCGCTTTCGGAATCTGAGGTGGGACTGCATCCCGCATTCACGCGAACCACAGTGGCATGGCCTCTGGCCGGCTTCCGCTCGCTGTCCTCTGAACCAAGCGATCTTGATTTGACAATTCTGCTCGGGTCGCTGCAGGTCTCGACCCGAGACATGCAGGATATCAGCCCCCTCACAGACGCCAGCGCCGAGCTAGCGATAAAACCGACCTGGCCGCTGCTGCGGCCATCGGCTTGGAACCGCAAATGGACGGCAGCGATTGTCGTCTCCTGCCTGCTCCATGCCGCGGTGGCAGTGGCTTTTCTGATCTCCCCTTCAGGGATATCCAGTTTCCAGGACGCAATTCAGTCAGAAGGCAGTGATCAATCGGGTGCCAACGTGGTCGGCAGCGCGCAGGACAAGGACCCGCCGGCGATAAATGTTGCGCTGGTGCCGAACCCGCAACCGACCAAACCAGAGCCGGCCAAGCCGGCGCCGCCAACAGAACCTGCGCAGCCCGCCCGGCAAGCGGCGAAGCCGCCGCTCAAGCCTTTGCCGGAACCTGTCAAACAGCAGACGATCACCCCGGACATATTGGTGGCCGGCGCCCCACGCCCCGATGACCAGAGCGTGTCTCCCAAGGCCGAAACGCCGGCACAGCCGACGGTTCAGGCCGAGAGCATCGAAATGCCTGTCGCCGTTCCAGAACAGGCGCCGATTCCAAGCGCCAGGCCAATTCCGGCAGTTGTCCCAGCAACTGCTAGCGAACCATACGAGAAGCGCGGCACAGCGGACGGCCACGAGATAAAAGCGGCAATTGCCAGCAAAGGCAAAAAACAAACCGATGCCGGCAACGCGGCAACGTCTCTCTATAGCGGCGAGGTGGCCAACAAATTGGCTCGCGCCAATCGCCGCGTTTCGAAAGCGGCGCAATCGACGGCCCGCAACAATGCTATGGTAGCATTTGTGGTCCTGGCCAATGGAAATATCAGCGACTTGCAACTTGCCAAAAGCTCAGGCTCTCCGGAACTCGATCAATTCGCGTTGGAGCTGGTGCGAAAACAGGCACCCTTCCCTCCCATTCCGCCGGAGACCGGAAGGTTAAGCTGGCGGTTCAAAGCACCAATCGGCCCATTCTGAGTCTCCGTGGCCCGCTACGCCAGCCATCGATCGTCAAGCATGAAAGGAATCACGATGTACATCGCCATGAACCGCTTCAAGGTGCAGGCCGGCTCGGAGGAGGATTTCGAGGCTGTGTGGAAGAACCGCGACTCCAGCCTCGCAGAGATGAAGGGGTTTAGGGAATTCCACCTGCTGCGTGGCCCGGTCAACGAGGCCGAAGGCTACACGCTGTTTGCGTCGCATACGGTGTGGGCGAGCCATGATGATTTTATCGCCTGGACCAAATCGGAGAATTTCCGTGCCGCCCACCGCAATGTCGGCACGACAAAAGTGCACTATCTCGGCCACCCCCAGTTTGAGGGCTTTTCGGTCGTCGAGGGCGCGTAATAACAGGCCGGGGTCAAGCTCCGGCCAGCAGGCTCGCATTGCCCCCGGCAGCCGTTGTATCGACGCAGACGGCCCGTTCATGTGCATAGGCCGCCGGGTTCAACACCTCGCTGACCAGGGGCACGATCGGACCGGAGCGGTCGGCAATGACCTTGCGCACGACACGCGCAGCCTCGGGCGTGCCCGAGAAGGCGACGACATCGACGCGCAGCGATCGCGCTTCGACCGGATCCGGCCGGCCGTCCAAGGCGGCCAGCGGCAGGCCCTTGCCGGTCAGCGCCGAGAGCGCCGCCGGTGCGCCGGGCGCGACTGCCAGCACCGCATTGCCGGCAGCGAGCGCCTGGATCGTCTGCGCAAGCAGCGTATCGCCATCGGGACCAAGGCATAGCACCCGTCCGCGTGGCGACAGCGAGAGCGTGTTGGCTTCCCCGGTCGGTCCGGGCAGATCGACCTGGCCGAAGTCGATGCCGGCGGCAGCGCCAATGGCCGCGGCACCCTTGCCGCGAAGATGCTTCCTCAGAATGGCGATCCGGTCCGGGCGCGTCGACCAGCCGCCAAGTGTGGGATCAGGCAGATTGTCGGCAAGTTCGGTCGCCGTGACCTTATGGCCATCCAGCAAATGGGTGCCGGCCTCCAGCCCCTTGCGAAAGCGGCGGAGATAGTGCGGACCGCCAGCCTTCGGACCGGTGCCTGAAAGCCCCTCGCCGCCAAACGGCTGCGAACCGACGACGGCGCCGATCTGGTTGCGGTTGACGTAGATGTTACCGGCATGGATGCGGTCGACGAAATGCTGGACGCGACCCTCGATGCGGGTGTGCAGGCCGAAGGTCAGGCCATAGCCCTTGCGGTTGATGGCAGCGATGACCGTGTCGATCTCGTCGGCGTCGAACGTGGCGACGTGCAGCACCGGCCCGAACACCTCGCGCTCCATGTCTTCGATGCCCTCGACCCGGAAGATATGCGGCGCGACGAAGCGGCCATCTTTGGGCGCTTTAAGTTTGGCGATCAGCCGGCCCTGCAGGCCCATTTTCGTGCAGTACTCGCGGATAGAGCTTTGCGCCTCGTCGTCGATGACAGGGCCGACATCGGTCGAAATCCGCCAGGGATCGCCAACGCCGAGCGCCTGCATGGCGCCCTTCAGCATCTCCAGCATCTTCTTCTCGACGTCCTTCTGCACATAGAGCACGCGCAGCGCCGAGCAACGCTGGCCGGCACTCTGGAAGGCCGAGGCCAGGATGTCGCGCACGGCTTGCTCGGGCAGCGCGGTGGAATCGACGATCATGGCGTTGAGGCCGCCGGTTTCGGCGATCAGCATGGCGTCGGGCGCGGCCGTCTCTGCCAGTTGTCTCTCGATCAGCTTCGCGACTTCGGTCGAGCCGGTGAAGCAGACGCCGGCAATGCGCGGATCGGCGGTCAGCGGCCCGCCGACCGATGGGCCGTCGCCGGGCAGAAGCTGGATGACATCTTCCGGCACCCCGGCCTCGCGCAGCAATTCGACGGCACGGAAGGCGATCAGCGGCGTCTGCTCGGCCGGCTTGGCGATCACCGAATTGCCGGTGACCAGCGCTGCCGCGATCTGGCCGGTGAAGATGGCCAGCGGGAAATTCCAAGGCGAAATGCAGACGATGGCGCCGCGCGCTTGCGTGCCCGCCTCCGCATTGGCCGCCTCAGTGGCGTAGTAGCGCAGGAAGTCGACGGCCTCGCGCACCTCGGCGACGCCGTCGGCCAGCGATTTGCCGGCCTCCCGAGTGGCGAGTGCAAAGAACTCGACGTCATTCGCCTCGTAGAGATCGGCAGCGCGGTTCAGGATGGCCGAGCGCTCGCCCACGGGACGCTTCGCCCAGGCCGTTTGGGCTTCCACTGCAAATCGCACGGCGGTCGCCACCTGCTTGGCAGCGGCTTCGCTGACCGTGCCGACCACCTCGGAAGGCTTTGCCGGGTTTACAATTGGACGCTGCTTGCCGTAGCCGGCCGCCCGGGTGATCGGCTTGGCATGCCAGCGATCCGGCCCGACGAAGGCCTCCCTGGCCTTGTCGATCGCCGCCAGCGTCATTGTGTCGGTGATATCGAAACCCTTCGAGTTGCGGCGGCCGGCGCCAAAAATCTGCGAAGGCCGGGCAATCGCCGGATTGGCGGCCGGACCCTGGCTCTCCACGGTTTCGAGTGGATCGCGGGCAATGTCCTCCGGCTCGACGTCCTCGTCGGTGAGCTGGTGCACGAAGGAGGAGTTGGCGCCGTTCTCCAGCAGCCGGCGGACCAGATAGGCAAGCAGATCGGAATGCGCACCGACTGGTGCATAGATGCGGCAGCGCGTGCCTTCGGCCCGGCGCACCGTCTCGTGCAGCGCCTCGCCCATGCCATGCAGGCGCTGGAACTCGAAGGAATCGCGATTGTCAGCCATCGACAGTATGGCGGCGACGGTGTGGGCATTGTGGGTGGCGAATTGCGGATAGATGCGGTCGGTCATGCCAAGCAGTTTTTTCGCGCAAGCGATGTAGGAGACATCGGTATTGGCCTTGCGCGTGAAGACGGGATAGCCGGTAAGCCCAAGCGTCTGCGCCCGCTTGATCTCGGTGTCCCAATAGGCGCCCTTGACCAGCCGCACCATGATGTTGCGGTCGTATTTCTTGGCCAGTGCATAGAGCCAGTCGATGGCGAAGGCCGCGCGTGGTCCATACGCTTGCACCACCACACCAAAACCGTTCCAGCCGGCGAGCTCCGGCTCAGCCAGCACCCGCTCGATGACGTCGAGTGAAAGATCCAGGCGGTCGGCTTCCTCGGCATCGATGTTGAGACCCATGCGCGAGTGGCGCGCTGCCAGCGCCAGCGACAGCAGACGCTCGGCCATGACCGGCAGCATCCCGTCCTTCTGCGCCACCTCGTAGCGCGGATGCAGCGCCGAAAGCTTGACCGAGATTCCGTGGTTCTGGCGGATATCAGGGCCATTGGAACCGGCGTCGAGCGAGGAAATCGCGTCGGCATAGGCCTTGTGGTAACGCAAGGCATCGGCCTCGGTGCGGGCTGCCTCGCCCAGCATATCGAAGGAATAGAGATAGCCCTTCTGCGTCATTGGCCGGCCGCGCTTGACGGCTTCAGTGATGGTGCGGCCGAGCACGAACTGCTCGCCCATTTCGCGCATGGCGGCGGCCACTGCCTTGCGGATGACCGGCTCGCCCAACCGCCGCACCATCGAGCGCAGCGTGCCTTCGATGCCGCCCTCGCCTTCATCGAGGACACGGCCGGTCAGCATCAGCGCCCAGGTCGAGGCGTTGACGAAAATGGAACTCGAGCCGCCCGAATGCGCCGACCAGTCGTGCGGCGCGATCTTGTCGGCGATGAGGTCGTCCATCGTCTCGGTGTCGGGCACGCGCAACAACGCCTCGGCCAGGCACATCAGCGCCACGCCTTCCTTGGTGGAAAGACCGTAGGCGGAGAGGAAGACTTCCATCAGCCTTGGATCGGACGATCCACGCACCGCCCGCACCAGATCCGCGGCGCGGGCAGAGATTGCCTTACGGTCTTTCGCTGAAAGCCCCGTCGCCTCGGCCAGTCGCTTCACGGCCTCGTCTTCGTCGGGCAGATAGTTGGCGCGGATCTGCTGGCGGATGGCATCAAGCGCTGGCATGGCGGTCCCATGGATCGAGCAAAGGGGATCGGACCGGCGGTCACCGGACCGAATGGCGCAAGCTAGCACAAATGCGAAATTTCGACCGGTCCAAAGAAATCGACACCGCAGCTCATTTGCCCTATCCTGAGCATCCAGAAATTGACATATGGCCTGCGATTTCGATGACAGAAGACCAATTGGACCGCATCGACAGGAATATCCTGGCGGCGCTGGCAAGCGATGGCCGGCTTTCCATGTCAGAACTGGCGGCAAAGGTCGGCCTGTCGAAGACGCCCGTCCAGGCGCGGGTGAAGCGGCTGGAAAAGGAAGGCTACATCAGGGGCTACCAGGCGATCATCGATCGCGAGCGCATGGGCGAAGGCCATGTTGCCTTCGTCCAGGTGAAGTTGTCCGACACCCGATCCGCCGCGCTCGACGCCTTCAACCGTTCCGTGCAGGCCGTGCCGGAGATCGAACAATGTCACATGATGGCGTCGAGCTTCGATTATCTGCTGAAAGTCCGCACCCGGGATATCGCCGCCTACCGCCGCATCTTGGGCGAGCGCATCTCGGCACTGCCCCATGTGGCCCAGACCTCGACCTTCGTGGCGATGGAGACGGTGAAGGATCGGTAGGCGTTCAACGACCTATCCGTGACTTGGCTTCTTGGAGTTAATGCTAATGCGCGAAGCATCGGCTATCGCAATTTCTCATCTAAAGGAGCTTGTTTGCATTCATAGACAACATCGCCAGGAACAAGTCCTTCGAGGTCGTCATTCGTGCGAATCTTTCAGATCGGGAAAATGCGACAGTAGCGCACCAATTGCCCTGCGGCTATTGATGGGGAGCGAAGACCAGCCAGGTCTCTTCATCACTGCCGGATCATTGAGCCAACGCAGCACCCCTTCGATTTTACCTTCGGTAACACTGTCGTTGGTAATTTCCAGTGTGATGCGCTTGAGGGTTACACCCGGCCCGAAGCTAGCGGAGAGGTTTTTGGGGTCGACCCACTGAACTGTCCTCGGATCAGAAATGTCGGTAAAGGTGACTAGCGACGGATAATATTGGAGCGGCACATCATGGCTCCCGCGCATTTGAGCTGCGACAGAAAACCCCGTCGGGGTGACACTGAAGAAACCGATCTCTTTCTCGAACGCGTGCATCGCGATATATTTTGTCTCCTCGCCAACCAGAGCGAACAGATACTGTTTGGGCAAAACTTCCACTACCGTTGCCTCGCCACTATAGCTGGACGGGTAATTCCCTACGGCGTTGGCATCCTGCCAAATGACATGCGTGACGGCCGACCCGCTTGTGACGCCCTGCGGTGTAACGACCTCGATCGTCAGCTTCTGGTTCCACTGCCAAGTCACAGGGAACGGATTGCAGCCAGCCAACATCGTTAGGCCAACGAGACTAGAGCCAGCTCTGCGCCATTTGAGCCGACCTGCTACATGACAACTGGAGTTGCTCGGAACGGCGCCACGACGGGAAGATTGCAAGCGAACGTCCAAGCGCGATTGCGGGAACCGGCCAATGGCGTAAAACCGGCGCCATGAATTTCCCCAAGCTTCTGTGACACGCCCAGCGATCATTATTCACCACCTTCAAGTAAAAGCGGCAACATATTGCGCTTAATTTTTATAAGGTCCGACTATCAGGAAATCGGTTTTGATTTAATTGTCGCAGTATTCGTTAAAATATCGTTTTGCCGGCAACTCTCACATCACTCCGCCAGCGTCTTCAAAAACGCCACCAGCGCCGCACGCTCGCGATCCGACAGCTCCAGCGGATGAACTTCGGACGTTCCCTCCACGCTAGGGGCTGCCTTGGCGTAGTGCGCCACCACTTCGTCGAGCGACGAAAACTGCCCGGCATGCATGTAGGGCGGCCGCGTTGCCGCTCCGCGCAGCGACGGCGTCTTGTAGGCGCGGATGAGTTGCGGCGCATCCTTGACCACGAAGCGCAACTCGCCGCAGGCGCTAGCGTCACCATCGCGATAGACGCCGAAGCAGTTGAACGGGTCGGCCTCGACTTGGCGCACGGCATCGATGCGGCCGCGATCCGGCGGCAGGCCCGCAACGGGCGGCACGCCGGTGTTGTGAAAGCCGTTGTCGGTGAAGCGCGGGCCGTTGTGGCAGGTCACGCAATTGGCCTCGCCGATGAACAGTTTCAGCCCAAGGATCTCCTCCTTGGAAAAGACAGCGTCGCCTTTCGACTCGGCGCCGGTGACGAGGTCCAGCGCAAAGCGGTCGAAGCGCGTCGGCGCTGGCTCGATCGATCGTTCGAAAGCGGCGATCGCCTTGCCGATATTGGCAAAGACGCCGTTGATGGCGTCACGCTGCGCGCCGCTCATCGCGTCCCAGGCAGCCTTCTCAGCATCGTTTCCAAGCGGGCTGGCATTCGACGGCATGCCGGAAAAATCGGGCAGCGGCCCGAAGATGCGCTCGTAGCGTTGGCCGAACCGCGCCTTGATGTAATGGGCGTAGGCGGCGCGGTTTCCTGCCTGCTCCAATGGATTTTCGAGCGGCGTTAGCGCTTGCGCCCACAGGCTGTCGCGGCGGCCGTCCCAGAAGAACCAGGGATCGCGCGCCACTCCGGCCAGCGGCATGGTGCGCCGGTTGGTGTGGCCGACGCCGACGGCTTGTGGCAGGTCGTCCTGGAATTGCCGGTCGATCTTATGGCAGGTCGAACAGGATACCGTGCCATCACGGCTCATGCCCTGATCGAAAAACAGCGTCGAACCGAGTGCGGCGGCGGCCGGCACGTCGGCAAAGCGGTTGGTGGTGTCGGGCTTGAGCGGCGGCAGTGAGGACAGCGCCAGCGAGGCGATGGTCTTTTTCTCGGCCTCGGAAAAGTCGGGCTCGCCGCAACCGGCAAGGATAACGGCAACGATCAGGGCCAGAAAACGTGAAAGCCACCTCATTTCTTGCTCACAGCACCACGTTGAAGAGCACGGTGTCGGAGCCGGCATTGGCCGAAATGGCGAAATGCAGCTGCCACCAGCCGCTCATGGTGAACTTCACCCCCTCTATGCGATAGCGTCCGTCGCCGAGATAGTCGGTCGCCTGCGGGCTGGTTGGCAGGCCATGGCTGTGCAGCGGCATACCGCCGGAGATCGTGATCGCGGCCCCCTCGACCGGAGCTCCGGCCCTTGTCTTCAGCGTCAGCAGCCAGGATTGCAGCTGGCCTTGCCGCACAACGCCCCGCTCCGGCAAGAAACTAGCCACGAATAGCCCGTTGTCGGTGTTCTTCGTGCGCGAAACATCCGGGCCGGCAGGGTGCGACGACCGCGGCGCCGTCAGATAGACCACCGCGAGAATTCCGACCAGCAAGGCAGCCAGACCAAAACCTGCGAGAAGATAGCGCCATATCGATGCCAAACCGTTTCCTCTTCTGCAGACAACGCTCTGCCGGACGGATCGCATCCCGCCAGCTGTGGGAAAACGCCATGGCGGAAAAAACCCTGCTTGCCAAGCATGGCGCTGCCGGTGGCAAAAAGCTACAGCAGCGAGATCACTGGAGGATTGCAGATGGCGGGAAACGGCGTCGCCTCGATCGGCGAATGCATGCTCGAACTGTCGGGTCAGACGGGACCAAACTGGCGCATGGGCTTTGCCGGCGATACGTTCAACACGCTTTGGGCACTGCACGCGTTGAGCACTGGGCGGCCCGCAACCTATGTCTCGGCCTTCGGCGACGATCCGTTTTCGCAAGGCCAGATCGGCTTCTTCGCGGAAAACGGCATCGGCATCGGCTCCAGCCCCATCATAGCGGGGGCGCGACCGGGTCTCTATGCCATCACGCTCACCGGCGCCGAGCGCTCCTTCACGTACTGGCGTTCCGACGCCGCTGCCCGGCAGCTTGCCTCGGATCCTGCAGCACTATCGAAAAACCTGGAAAATCAAGCACTTGTCTATTTCAGCGGCATCACCTTGGCAATTCTGAGCGAGGCCGCGCGCACCACATTGCTGGCGGCTGTCGCCAAGGCGCGGGCAGCCGGCTCGATTGTCGCGTTCGATCCCAATTACCGGCCGCGGCTTTGGCGCAATCGCGAGGAGGCGCAGGCCGCGATCGCCGAAGCCCTTGTCGTCACCGACATCGCACTGCCGACCTTCCCCGACGAGCAGATGCTGTTTGGTGATAAAACACCGCGGGCGACGGCAGAGCGGCTCGGGCAACTCGTCGGTGAGGTCGTCGTCAAGAATGGCGAAGCGCCGGCACTGATTGCCCAAGGAGAAACGCTGTGCGAGGTCCCGGCGATCCATGTCGCCGACCCCGTCGATACGACCGGCGCAGGCGACTCGTTCAACGGCGGTTATCTTGCAGCTCGTCTTGCCGGCCATGAGGCGCTGGAAGCCGCACGCCGTGCCCATCGCGTCGCCGCCGCCGTGGTGCAGGTGCGCGGCGCGCTGGCGCCGTTCGAGACGCTGCGAAACGCTTTCGAAGGCTAAGGTCCGGTGAGATTCAGGTCAGGCCGAGCCGAAAACAGTAGGTTCCGAGAACCGGAGCGGAGCGTACTTTTGGGTATGCGAGCACCGGAAGCGCAGGAAACTGCTTTTTGCAGGCCGGCCTGATCTGAACATCGGCGGACCTTAAGGCAGGCGGAAGCGATACTCCGTCACATGATGATAGATCGCGCCCGGCCACAATGTTGCCTGCGGGAAATAGGGCCGGTTCGGCGCATCCGGCCATACCTGCGGCTCCAGGCAGAAACCGCAAAAGGCCTTGTAGTTGCGGCCTTCGAGTCCGGTACGCGGCGTCACGTACTGGCCGGTATAGAGCTGAACGCCGGGCTCGGTGGTCCAGACTTCCATCTCGACACCGGAACTGGCGCCTTGCGTCCATGCCGCCTGCTTGAGCGGTCCACGTGACGCGGCAAGGCAAAAATTCTGGTCGTAGGGCAGTTGCTCGCCCTCGGTCTCCATGCGCAACGGCCGCGCCTGGCGGAAATCGAACGGCGTGCCGTCAACCGGCTTGACCACCCCGGTCGGGATCATGTCGCCATCGACCGGCAGATAGGCACCGGCATTCAGCATCATCCTGTGGTCGAGAATGTCGCCGGCGCCGCCATCATCCAGGTTGAAATAGGAATGCTGAGTGAGATTGCACAGCGTCGGCTCCTCGCAGGTGGCGGTCAGCTCGACACTGAGCGTGCCCGGGATCTTCAGCCGATAGGTGCAGGTGACGTCGAGCGCGCCGGGAAAGCCCATCGAGCCATCGGGATCATGCAGCGTCAGGGTGACGAAATCCCTGCCATGCAGTGAAACCGTCCACGGCCTGTGGGAATAGCCCTGCGAGCCGCCATGCAACGTATGTTTCCCGAGGAAATTTTGCTCGGTCTGATAGCGACTGCCGGCGATGGTGAAACGGCCATCGCGGATGCGGTTGGCATAGCGGCCGACGACGGCGCCGAAGAAGGCCGTATCGGTCTCATAGGATCCCAGATTGTCATAGCCGAGCACCAACGGCGCATCGTGCCCGGTTAGGCGCAGATCCTGGATGATCGCTCCCAGGCCAAGGATGTTGGCAGTGATGCCGCCGCCCCTGATCGTGAAGCGACGCACCGCCTCGCCTGCCTGCGTCGTACCGAAAACCTCGCCGTCCTTCATCGCCATGCCCGCAAATGCCAGTTGATCCAGTCGGCTGGTTTCCCGCACAAAACGGGCAGGCCATCGGCCTCCCCATCTCAGGAATAGCTTATCAGAGGCCGAGGCCGCCGATGCAGACATATTTGGTATCGAGATAATCCTCGATGCCCTGATGTCCGCCTTCCTTGCCGAGGCCGGATTCCTTGACGCCGCCGAACGGCGCCTCCGGTGTGGTGATGAGGCCTTCATTGACGCCGACCATGCCGTATTTCAGTCCTTCCATGACGCGGAAGGCGCGGCCGAGATCGCCGGTGTAGAAATAGCAGGCGAGACCGAATTCGGTGTCGTTGGCGAGCGCGACGGCTTCCTCTTCGGTGTCGAACTTGAACACCGGTGCCACCGGGCCAAAGATCTCTTCCTTCATGAAGCGCATCTTGGGTGTCGCGTTGGCGATGACCGTCGGCTGGAAGAACGAACCGCCGAGCGCATGGCGCTTGCCGCCGGCGACGACCTTGCCGCCCTTGGACGTCGCGTCGGCGATCAGTTCCTCGACCTTCTCGACCGCCTTCTCGTCGATCAGCGGTCCCTGCTGCACGCCGTCCTCGAGGCCGGAACCGACCTTCAGCCCGTTGCTGGCGGCGGCGAGCTTCTCGACGAATTTGTCATAGACGCCAGACTGAACCAGGAAGCGGTTGGTGCAAACGCAGGTCTGACCGGAATTGCGATACTTGGCGGTGATCGCACCGGCGACGGCACGATCGAGGTCGGCGTCGTCGAAGACGATGAACGGCGCGTTGCCGCCGAGTTCCATCGACACCTTCTTGACGGTGACCGACGACTTCTGAATGAGAAGCTTTCCGACCTCGGTCGAGCCGGTGAAGGTGATCTTCGACACCAGCGGATTTGCGCAGATCTCGTCGCCGATCTCGCTGGCCGAGCCGGTCAGGATGTTGATGACGCCCTTCGGGAAACCGACTTCCTCGGCGAGCG